>JAIVJE010000028.1 GCA_020200195.1 Acidobacteriota bacterium
ATGTAATAGTCCTCGTCAAATGGTGCGCCGTGGCAGATTTCCGCGGTGTCGTCGATGTTCGCCGGACCTGCCGGGAGATCGAGCAGGTACTGGCGATTGGCATCGGTGAGTGTCTGCCGCGTCCAGTCGGCCGCGAGTCGGGCGACCTGATTGAAATTGCTTCCATCCTCGAGTCCCGAGGCAGCCTTGTCGTGGTTGCCGCGAATGACCATCAGCGGTTTGAGATCGAGCACGCGGTCGACGACACCATTCGGCTCGGCGCCGTAGCCGACGAGATCGCCGAGGACAATTGCACGATCCCACGAACTGGCCGGTGCCGCGGCCAGCACCGCCTCGAGCGCGTCGACGTTCGCGTGTATGTCGGACAGAATCAGATACCGCACGGCCGTTTACGCAAGCGCCTCCAGAATCCTGTCGACGATCTCTTCCGGCCCGGATGCCCGGGCGTCCACCCTGACGTGCGCCTGCGCGTAGGCAAGCTGCCGCGTGGCGAACAGCTGCTCCAGTCTGGCACGATCGGTGGCCAGCGGGCGGCGGCCGTCAGCGGGGAGCCGATCGATGACGACGTCGAGCGGGACATCGAGCCAGACCGACATTCCGTCGAGCACGATGGCGGCGCGGTTGTCCGGGTCCATGAACGTGCCGCCTCCTGTAGCGACGACGGTGTGCCGCAACGGCAACAGCAGCCGGAGGATTTCCCGCTCGACCGTACGAAAGTAGGGTTCACCCTGGCGTGCGAAAATATCCGCCACCGTGCGATGCTCGCGGGCTTCGATCAGTTCGTCCACGTCCTCGGCGCGCCAGCCGAGCCTCGCGGCCAACGCACGTGCGACGGTCGTCTTGCCGGCCGCCATGAATCCGACCAGGTAGATTTTATCGGGGGTCACCGCTGCCCGTGAGGCGCGCGAGCTCGCCGAAGAAACCAGGGTAGGACACGTCGACGGCGCCGGCGCCGGTAATCACCGTGGGTGCCGCGCCTGCGGTGGCTGCGATGGCGAACGCCATCGCGAGACGGTGGTCGTCGGCGGCATCGACGGTACCGCCGGTGATCGGGCGCGCGTGAACGTCGAAACCGTCTGAAAACTCGACGACATCCGCGCCCAGCGCGCGCAATCCTTTCGCGAGCGCCGTGATGCGGTCGCTCTCTTTCACCCGCAGCTCCGCCGCGCCGCGCACGCACATCCTGCTGCCCGGCTGCATCATTGCCCCAAGCGCTGCCAGTGCCGGAATTTCGTCGATGAGCGCGGGGACTTCGCCGGGTTCGATGGAAAACCCGGACAGTTCACGGTGCGCGACCCGCACGGTCCCGATTGGCTCGCCCGCCTCCTCGCGCTCGACCGTCGTACTGACCCGAGCGCCCGCCCGCCGGATGACGTCGAGCACGGCGGTCCGGGAAGGATTCAGCCCGACGTCTGTGATCTCCACCTCACCACTGGAAGTCCCTGCCGCGAGCACCAGCCAGAAAACGGCACCGGACAGGTCACCCGGGACGTGAAGGTCACGTCCACGCAGACGCTGGCCCCCCTGAATCGTCACCTGTTCGCCGTTCCGCTCCACGTGCGCCCCGAACGCCTCCAGCGCGCGCTCCGTATGATCTCGTGTGGGGGCCGGTTCGATCACCGCCGTCCGTCCCTCGGCCTGCAGGCCCGCGAGGAGCACGGCACTCTTGACCTGCGCGCTTGGCACTGCCGGTTGATGCACGATTCCGCGGAGCGAGGTGCCATGAACCGTGAGGGGCGGGCGGCCGTTCGCGGAATCGACGCGCGCCCCCATGAGGGTCAGCGGCTCGATGACGCGCCGCATCGGTCGCCTCTCCAACGATGTGTCGCCACCGATACAGGTGCTGAAGGGGTGCGCCGCAAGAACGCCGGCAAGCAGCCGAAGGGTAGTGCCCGAGTTCGCAGCATCGAGCGTCGTCGCCGGAGCGGCCAGTCCGCGAACGCCTCGTCCGTCGATGGCGACCCCGGCGTCCGGCGTGCGGCGGATGGCAACGCCAAGCGCATCGAGACATTTCAAGGTGGCGGCACAGTCGGCGCCCGAGGAGTATCCGCGAATCGTCGATGAGCCGTCGGCGAGCGCGGCCATCAATGCATAGCGATGGGAGATCGATTTGTCGCCGGGGACGCGGACGGAGCCGGAAACCCGGGCCGCAGGGCGTACAATCGCGGCCTCGGCCGGCACGCGCAACATCCACCGCACTATAGCATTCGCACTCTTGAACGGATCCGGTTTACTATGTTATTCACCCGCGTGCGCTTCGAGTCCGCCGAACTCACCGCCCGTCCTGCGCCACTGCGCCACCTCCGCAATCCGCGCCAGGCTGCATGCTGACACGCGGAGGCACCGTCCGGCTCCAGATTCACAGCGACTTCGACATGTTGGATTTCGTGCAGGTGGTCAGCGATCGTGTCGGGATGCTGGCCGGCATGGACGAGGACGCCATTCATTGGATCGGCGTCGCAGTCCGCGAGTCCGTCATCAACGCCATCAAACATGGCAACCGTGAGGACCACAGAAAACTCGTCACCGTGGAGTTCAGCTTCACGCCGGTCGCATTCCCACGCGAGCTCGTCGTCCGTGTCCTCGACCAGGGAGAGGGGTTCGAGCCGCTCGAGGTCCCGGATCCACTTGCCCCGGACAACATGTTGAAGTCGAGCGGCCGCGGCATCTTCTTCATGCGCAGCTTCATGGACGACGTGACGCTCAAGCGCGCGTCGGAGGGAGGCATGGAAGTGCGCATGGTCAAGAAGCTGGCGACTGGTGCCTGAGTCCGTCCCCCCAGTCTTTCTCGCCACCGCCATCGAAGCCGTCATGCGTGCCGGCCAGATCCAGATGGACAGGTTCGGGCGGGACATCCAGGTCGACAAGAAAGGCGCGATCGATCTCGTCACCGAAATCGACCTTGAGGTCGAGCGCGGCTTCCGCGCCATGATCGCCGAACGCTTTCCCGATCACGCCGTGCTCGGAGAGGAGTACTCGGCGGCGACGGAGAGCGATACCGTTCCCGGTTACTGCTGGGTGTTCGATCCGATCGACGGCACCACCAACTACGCCCACGGCCTGCCTATCTTCTGTTCCTCGCTCGCGCTCGAGATCGATGGCGAAGGGGTGGTCGCGGCAGTCTACGATCCCACCAGGCGCGAGCTGTTTACCGCCGAACGCGGTGCCGGTGCGTGGCTGAACGGTGTGCCACTCCGCGTCTCGTCGGCCGAAACCCTGATCGATTCGCTTCTCGTGACCGGCTTCCATTACAACGTGCAGCGGGACCCCGCGGAGGTCGTGGGCCTGTTCAGCGCATTCATCACGAAGGCGCGTGCGGTGCGTCGCCTGGGGTCTGCCGCCCTGGACCTCTGCTACGTGGCCGCCGGCCGTGTCGACGGATTCTGGGAGCAGAAGCTGCAGCCGTGGGACGTCGCGGGCGGCGCACTGATCGTGGCGGAAGCCGGCGGACAGGTGACGACCACCAGGGGGACGCCGTACCAATCGCGCGGGGCCAGCGTGCTCGCGTCGAACGGTCGTATTCACGCCGAGATGCTGACGACGATTCAGGCCTTTCAAGTCGCGTTTCGTTCACGAAACTGGACGGAGTGACACCCCGGTAAGACAGCCGGCCGTGCACCCCCTGACAGAACGTGCGGGTTCCCGGATGGGGTACTGGCATTGTTCATGCTCGGCTGTCCGCAGGCAGCGGGCGTCAGGCTCGCGAAACTGACGCAGCGCGTGGCCCGGTTCTGCATCTACGGAGACTGTCATGACGAAACGCTTTCATGCTCGAGGAATGCACGCGGTGGCGGCGCTGGCTCTGGCCGCGGGGCTTGGCGCGCCCGCGACGGCGTTCGCGCAGATCTCACGAGTCGAACCGCGCCAGTCGATCGGCTTCAACGTCGGCTACTTCGCATTGCGCGGCGAGGACGCGCGCGCGGACGGCGATGTGCTGCTTGCCGACCTCGATTCGCTGCTGTTCGAAATCAAGGATTTCAACGGTGCGCACGTGGGCGGGGAGTGGCTGGTCGGATTCGGCGACTACTTCGAAGCCGGGGTCGGCATCGGTATCTATCAGCGGACGGTCCCGAGCATATACCGGAACGTCATCAACGAAACCACGCAGTCCGAGATTGAACAGGATCTCAAGCTGCGCGTCATTCCGATGACCGCCACGATTCGCTTCCTGCCCATCGGACGCGGCGCGCCGGTGGAGCCGTACGTCGGCGCGGGCATCGGTATCTTCAACTGGCGCTACAGCGAGACCGGCGAATTCGTCGACTTCAGTGACGAGACGATCTTCCGCGATCGCTTCACGGCCAAAGGAAACACGGTCGGACCGGTCGTGGTCGCCGGCCTGCGGGCCCCGGTCAGTGACGTGTGGACGATCGGCGGCGAGCTCCGCTATCAGCGCGCGGAGGGTGACATCGATCCGGTCCAAAGCGGGTTGCTCGGGAGCAAGATCGACCTGACGGGATGGACGACGAGCTTTACGGTCCACCTCAGATTCTAGGGAAGCGTGACGAAGTATAGCCGTCCTCCTGCGTCTTCGTCGAGAGGATCGAACGACGCGCCGTCTTCCTCGAGCCTCTGGATCAGCCATCCCGATCCGGCAGCGTACACGCGGAACTGGTGGTGCATGGCCACGAAAGTCTCGTACTCTTGCACCGGCAGGGCGGTCCATCGCGTCAGAGCGAGATACCCTCGATCGAGCGTGTCTGACTTCGTCAGGCGACGCGCACTCGCAGGATCCGCAATGTAGAGGAGCCGGCCTTTCAGCTGCGCAGGCGCGTAGTACCAGAGCTGCAAGTAGAGGACGTTGCCGGACACGACGATGGGGCCTGGCGCGGCGAGGGCCCGTAACAGCGTGACCCGCTGTTCGAATGGATTTTGAAACGCGGGCCGCCGGGATATCATCGAGCGGATCGCGGATTCAGCGAATATTCCCGCCAGGGAGAGGCAGAGTACGACCTCTGCAAGGCCAGCACGACCCGCCATTTACCACACCGACAGAGGCACCACGAGCGCAATCCCGACGGACGCGGAAAGCGCATAGCGCGGCACGAACACACCCGTCAGCAGCATGGCCATGACCACACCGAACAGAGGGATCAGCGCGGCGCCGATTCCGGCCGCGACTTCATGCGCAGGGACGCGCCACTGGCCCTGCGGTATTCGCACGCGCCGCCACACGTCACTGGCAAGTGCGACGGCGAGGACGCCGCTGACGACCGCAAAGCGGGGTTCCAGCATCGGCTCGAGCAGGAACCAATACGTGGATCCAACGTCGCTCGGGTCGACGTGCTGCCAGAAGCTCGCTGACTGGGCCGAATTCGCCGCCACGAGATGTCTCAACGGAAGGACGCCGATGAGTACCGTTGCGAATGCGGCGTACACGGGCCAGTCAGCCCGCCGCCGGCTTGCGAGGCGCGTCAGCTCGCCCAGACCGATGGGGATCAGGGTGACGACGGCGAAATAGTGATTCCAGATGCCCGCGATGAGCCACACGGCGAGGAGTGGAATGTGGAGCGCGCGGCGCCGCCCGGCTGCGGCGTGGGACCAAGAATAGACGGCCAGCGCAAACAGCCCGACCGCCAGCCCATAGCCTCGCGCTTCGTACGCATAGCGATATGCCGCCGTGAAGCATGGCACCAGCGCCGCGGCCAGACCAAGCGTCACGCTCGACCGTCGCCGGACGAGATCGAATACCACCAGCGCCGCGATCCAGAACCCGAGCATCGGCGGCAAACGGGTCGCGACGGGCCCGACACCGGCGATCGCCCCGACGGCCCGGGTCAACACGGTATTCAGCGGCGGCGCGAGATCGATGCCGTCGCGCGCGGCGGCCCACATGGACGATATCGATGAGAGCCTGGAGAACAGAATCGTGTAGATCTCGTCATGCCAGAAAGGTTTGGCCCGCGCGCGCACGATCGTGGTGGCGAAAAAGACGATGGTGAAGATGGCGAACGCGGTGACGGGACGCCGCTCGAGCGTGGCGCCGATCCGCGTGGCGAGTCGGTACGCCATGAGGCGCCTATCCTACCGCGCCATGGTGCCGGCGGCGCCGCCACGCAGGCCAGGAATTCTCAGCCGACTCATCGGCAAAATGACAACTCTACTTCGGGAACGCAGGGCCCTGGAACGGCGAACCCAGCGGTCGCGAATCTGACGTGAGAGCTCGATAGAGCGCGACGCCGCCCCCCTCCGCGACACGCTCGAACCCGTCCAGGAAATGCCGGTCGCGCTGTGACGCAGCAAACAACACGTCCCCGCCTTCGGCCCGCTCCTCGATTGCGACCCATCCGACGTGCCCGTGCGGTCCAGACGCGGCGTACGGCCACAACTCGCCGTTTCCCTCATGCAGGAAATCGTGGATGCGAAAGCCGGCGTGCGACAGGTCGTGCATGTAATGGGCGAGCGATCCCATGCTCATCATGATGGTCCGACCGTCGTAGTGATGTTTCAGGTACCTCGTGACAGCCTGCCGCTCCTCCTTGTTGCGCGCGTCGCGCAGTGATTCCGAGATCAGTGGCGAAGAGTGGTCGAGCGGCGGAGACTGGAGCAACACGCCACCGATAGTCAGTGCCGCCGCGAGGGAACGGATTCGAGGCGACAGCGTGGCGATCCCTCCAGCGGCGATTGCCGCGCACGCCGCCACGAGCGGCAACGCGTACCGGATCCGCAGTGGGTGTCCCTGCGCGTAGGCGTACCACGGGAGCGCGGCCGCGGCCGCCAGAGCAAGCAGCAACACCAGCGAGGCCAGCTGCCGCGCGCGCGCAAAGGCGACCGCGATCAACGTGGCGCCCGCATACGCGGACCAGACGAGCATGGTGCCGGAGAGTTGATATACCCCTTCGCGGACCTGCTCCCACGCCAACAGTGGCTGCCCGAGCGCCTTGTTTTCGGCGACGAAGAACCCGCTGCTGATGAACCAGGCGCCGGTAGTCCAGCGGCTGTTCGCGATGAACGCGAGGAGTGCCACCGCGGGGTACCACGCCAGGTGCAGCGCGGCCCGCGCGGCCGCAGCGGGTGGTTCCGCTCTCCGCAGCAGAACCGCGACGGTCAGGGCAATCGCCGCCGCAGCGATCGGCCACGCCTCGTACCGCGTCAGGCACGCCATGGCGAGTGCCCATCCGGCGGCACGCGGCGGCTCGCGTCCGCCGCGATCGAGCCACGACGCCGTCAGCGCGATCGACAGCAATGCGGTGGCAAACAGCAGCGGCTCTGTCATCGGCGTGCTCTGCAGGTACAGGATGTTCGGATTGCCCATCAGCAGCGCCGCCCCGGCAAAGGCGCCACTCCTCGAGCCGGTGGTGCGGACGATGAGCGACGCGAGCGCACCGACCGCGACTGCCATGCTGAGGATTGAGATTGCGATGCCGGATGCGCCCGTCCGGTACCACGAATCGATCTGCACGGGCAGCATGTTGATCACGTGCGGCAGCGGCAACCAGACGGCGCCGATCTGTTGCCACCCAGGCGTGAGGCTGTCGAGAATGCGGCGCGAGACGACGAGGTGCGCCCGCGCGTCATAGTGGCTCAGCGCGAGGCCGGTCTGCGTGTAATACACCGCGGCGGCGGCGCCGGCCACGAGCACGACCGCGACAACGATGGCGACAGGTGCTGAGGGACGCGTCGTGTGCAGGACGCTTCTAGTCTACACTCAGGAAAGATGAAGCGTCTTCTCGATTGGGTGCAGGGTTTTGCACTGTCATTGGGTGGTCCGGGTCTGTTTTTGATCGCGTTTCTGGACTCCTCGCTACTCTCCTTTCCGGAAGTCACAGACCTCCTGATCGTCTGGCTCACGACACAGCACAAGCAGCGGATGCTGTACTACGCATCCATGTCGACCATCGGTTCAGTGGCCGGCTGCTTCCTCCTTTACATGATTGCGCGAAAAGGTGGCGAGGCATTTCTGCGCAAACGCTTCCAGGCCGGACACGTCGATCGCGCAGTGCAGATCTTCCGGAGATATGGCC
>JAIVJE010000029.1 GCA_020200195.1 Acidobacteriota bacterium
GTGAGGCGGACCGGCGATTTCCCGCACGTCAACGAATCATGAACTTGGCAGTGGTGCTGAAATGGTTGCGAGGAGATCACGCGGGAGCGCTGGCGGATGCGTCGGCTCTTGTCAAGGCGGTGCCGAAGGATGAGGAGGCGCTATCGCTGCTGGCGGAGCTCATCTATCTCGAGAGAGCGGCCGATCCCGAGGGGTATGTCGAGCGGGCATTCCGGACGGCGCCAGACATCACGGGACCCATCAACCTTGTCGCGGCGTCTGCACGTGCCCGTTATGGCTACGTGCTCTCGGCACGGGCCGACCCGAAGGGTGTATCGCTCCTGCAGGATGCCCTGGCGTCGGCTACGAAAGCCATCAAAGAGGGCAATCAGTCGTCGCGGGCGCCCATGGAGATCGCGGCGATCCACAGCGCCAGACAGGAAACGCGGCTTGCGCTGGAGTGGCTACAGCGAGGCTACGATGCCGGTTGGAAGGACTTCCGGACGCTCGAAGGGGATCCGATGTTCAGCGATCTTCTGAAGAATCCCGCATTTCAGGCACTTCTGAAGCGAATGGAAGCCGACGTCGCCGAAATGCGTCGGCGCGCGAACGTGCGCGAGGTTCTCGACCTACTGACAATCTCAGCCCCGCCAGCTGTCGTAGGGGAAGGAGCTGACCGGGGACCGAGAAGGGGCGTTACGTTAACCGCGAAAAGGCCTTAATGCTTCCTATCGTCTCGATCGTAGCGTCCATTACATCTCCACCTGGACGCCGAGCTCCACGACTCGTTCCCGAGGTAAGCGGAAGTACGAGATGGGCGTCGCCGCATTGCGCGCCAGAAGGACGAACAGCTTCGGCGCCACCGCGGCATGCCTTCCTTCCGCGTCACGGGAATAGTCTCGCGGCCGAGGAAATACGTCAGGTCGTAGAGATCCATCTCCAGCCCCTGCTCCCGGGCCCGACGACTCACTCAGTTCACGGCGGCTATAATCTCGGCCTTTCCACATGCCGCTGGCGAAGGGTACCCGACTCGGGCCGTACGAGATCAGCGCGCCACTCGGCGCGGGGGGCATGGGGGAGGTGTATCGCGCTCGGGACAGCCGTCTGGGCCGTGACGTGGCCATCAAAGTTCTGACCGCCGGCACTTCCAATGATCCCGAACGGTTGCGCCGCTTCGAGCAGGAAGCGCGCGCGGCGAGCGCGCTCAACCATCCCAATATCCTGGTGCTCTACGACGTGGGCACAGAAACCAGCGCGCCCTACGTCGTCACCGAGCTGCTCGAAGGCGAGACTCTGCGTGCGCGGATGACTGCCGGCGCGCTTTCCGTGCGCAAGGCAATCGACTACGCGCGACAGATCGCCCATGGCATCAGGGCCGCCCACAACAAAGGCATCATCCATCGCGATCTCAAGCCGGAGAATCTGTTGGTCACGACCGATGCACGCATCAAAATCCTGGATTTCGGGCTTGCGAAGCTGAAACTCACCGACAGCTTCGGCGTAACGACGGCTACGCAGAGTGCCGCTGGATCCGTCGTCGGGACAGTGGGCTACATGGCCCCCGAGCAGGTTCGCGGGGAGCCAGTGGATTCGCGGGCCGACCTTTTCGCCTTCGGCGCCGTTCTTTACGAGATGCTCGAGGGGAAACGGGCTTTTCGGGATGAGACGCCTGCAGACACGCTGAGCGCGATTCTCAACAAAGAGCCGGGTGAGTTCACGCCGCGGGTTCCGGCGCTTCCGCCTGAACTCGACCGCATCGTCCGGCGGTGTCTGGAGAACAATCCCGAGGAGCGGTTTCAGTCCGCGAGCGATCTCGCGTTCGCGCTCGATGTCCTCTCTACCGCTTCAACCGCGAGGGTCGAACCAGGCAAGGCCACTGAGTCGCGCGCGCCGCGGAGGCTGTGGGCGGCAGGAGGCGCTCTTTTGCTGCTGTTCGCAGCGCTTGCAGGGAGTTCATTCTTTGCGGGCAAGCGGTCGGAACGGAGAGACCCACCTTCCTTTCAGCAGCTGACCTTCCGGCGCGGCACGATCTACGCCGCTCGATTCGTCGCTGACGGGCACACGCTCGTGTACGGAGCGGAATGGGGAGGGAAACCGCTCGAGGTGTTCTCGACCCGCATTGGCAGTCCGGAGTCCCGGAGTTTGTTCCAGAATGCATCCATCCTGGCGATGTCTCGCGGCGGCGACATAGCCATCGCCCTTCGCGGTCCGGGGAAGGAGTACGGGGTGATGGGCGGCACGCTGGCGCGTGCGCCCCTTGCTGGTGGATCGGCGCGCGAGATCGTTGCCGACGTCGGCTGGGCCGACTGGGCGCCTGACGGGCAAAACGTGGCGATTGTACGAAATGTCGGCGGGCAGGACCGTCTAGAGTTTCCCGCTGGTAAGGTTCTCTACTCGACGTCAGGCTCCATTACGCATCCGCGCATTTCACCTGCCGGCAACCTGATCGCCTTCCTGCATCATCCGGCCGGCGGCGGGGACATGGCCGGGTCGCTCGTGACAGTCGACTTCGGTGGCAGAAGCAGGACCCTGTCGAGCGACTGGGGCGTCATTGAGGGACTTGCCTGGTCGGCGGCGGGAGACGAGAGATCTGGTTCACTGCCGGTTCCATCGACGCTGCACCGGCGCTGCGCGCGGTGTCTTCTTCGGGGGCGTTGCGAGTTCTGCTCCGAGTGCCTGGAGACCTGGTTCTTCAGGACATTTCCCCGGATGGACGCGTTCTGTTGACACGTGAAACCTCGGACGCCGGCATCATCGGCGTCGCTCCGGGCGAGACGAAAGAGAAGGATCTTTCGTGGCTCGACTACTCTCTCGCTCGCGATCTCTCCGCGGACGGAACGACGCTGCTGATCGAGGAAGGCGCGGCAGGGGGCGGCGCCGCGCATGGCATACATCTTCGCCCGATGGACGGTTCTGCTGCCATCAAGCTGGGTGACGGCATCCCGTTGGGGCTCTCGCCGGACAAGAAATGGGTGCTTTCAGTGCCGGCAAATGGCGAGCAGCTGGTGGTGGTGCCGACCGGCGTCGGCGAGCCTAGGGTACTGGAACGGCACTCGATCGAGCGCTATCGGCTCAGCGCCGCGTGGTTTCCGGATGGAAAACGAGTCATATTCAGGGCGAACGCGAGCGGCCAAGCGGACAGGATCTTTGTCCAGGACGTCGCGGCGGGTCCGCCACACCCGATCACGCCGGAAGGGATCGCGGGCGGGTTGGCATTATCGCCGGACGCCACACAGATTGCCGTTCGTGACACGAAGCGGCAGCACTGGCTCTTCTCGGTTGAGGGCGGCGAACCGCGGCCGCTTTCCAGCCTCGGACCGCGGGACCATATCATCCGTTGGGGAGTCGATGGACGCATTCTGTACTTCACGACGAGTCCGGTGCTGCCGGAACGTGTCTATCAACTCGATGTCACAACGGGGCGCAAACAACTCTGGAAGCAATTGGCTCCGCCCGACCTCGCCGGTGTCTGGGCAATCGAATCGATTCTCATGACGCCGGATGCGAAGGCCTACGCATATACCTACCTGCGCAGGCTCTCTGAACTCTACCTGGTTGAAGGATTGAAGTGATCACTATGTTTGATGGTCGCGATCCAGATGTCTCCCTCGGTGGGGACCGGATCGCTGACAGCCTATAATCTGCCCACATTCATTTGCAGCTTTCAGTCGGCACCAGGCTCGGGCCGTACGAGATCGTGTTCCCGCTCGGCGCGGGTGGAATGGGCGAGGTCTATCGTGCGCGCGATACGCAGCTCAATCGCGGTGTCGCGATCAAAGTGCTTCCGCAGCTTTTTGCGCTCGACCATGAGAGGCTCACTCGTTTCACCCGCGAAGCACAGACGCTGGCGGCGCTGAACCATCTGAACATCGCGCAGATCTACGGGCTCGAAGCGGCCGCGTCGACCGGCACCACCCGCGCGCTGGTGCTGGAGCTTGTCGACGGAGAAGATCTTTCCGCGCTCATCGCGCGTGGTCCGGTTCCTCTCCATGAGGCCCTGCCCATCGCGCGGCAGATCGCTGTCGACTTCGAAATTGCCGCTGACGGCACGCGTTTCCTGCTGCACCTGGAGGAGCGCACGACCGAACCGCCGGTGCACCTGCTGCTTAACTGGCGCGCGCGCCAGGGCGGGCAGCAGTAATACGGAAGACCAAAAGGTTCGTCGGCACGACGGGTTCAGTGAAGCTCACTCGTCGCGCAGCGCCTCGGTCGGCTGCACCGCTAGGCTGTCGAAAGGGGAGCGGGGAGCGCCGATCAGGGACCGAGAACGGGCGTTATGTGAACTTCCAGACAGCCCTAATACGGCCTATCGTCTTCGGTTGACAACCAAGCACGATCGTGCCGCGCCGATGATCGGCAACACGGTCAACCGGTAGCGTCGCGCAGCTCGCGTGGCTGTACTAAGAGTATCGATAGCAGGCCAAGGCGCGTGCGCTCGAAGTGCACCTTCTTGAAGCTACTTGCCCACGCCGACCCCACTGATACGTGACTGCGCGTGCGGGTAACGGAAACCGCAAGACGAATTGCCCACTCGCATGTCGGTAGCTGCGAATGGATCCTCGGCTCGCCGGTTGGGAGCCGTCTTCACGAGCCGAGTTCAACAACCCGGGCGGCTTGACCGAACCACGTCCGAAAGCCACAGGATTCGATGTCCGTCGACGCCCGGCCCAATCCGCATGGGTTCGGCCTGCGTGGGTGGCGACGGATCCTGGATGCTCGTTACCGCCAACTCGAGGCAGCGGTGGTCCTGGTCTGGACGGCCGGGCCACCGGTCCTCGCTTCGACCACAGTGATGTCGTTTCGCGGAGTCGGCGACCGTCGGTCTCGTGAAGAAGGTGATCTTGCCGGCGATGGCGAGGGGCGTCCTGAGCCTGTCCCCGGGGTCGGCGCGCGCCTGCGGATGGGTGCTTCACTTGAACGACGAGGTTGTCGTTGCCATGCCGGTGGTGGGTTGGCAGTCGTCTCGTGGATCGTCGGGCAGCAGTGGCAGCCGTGTTGCGCCAAGAAGAGGTGCGATCACCTCGCGTTCGTCCGGCGACAGCCTGCGCGTGCAGGCGCTTCGCGGTGTCAGCGCTGTATCGTTCCCACGCACGAAGGACGACGACGCACAACGCGGGCGATGGGTGAGCACTGGATGCTCGGCGTCGCTTCTCGCGTGCCCGAACTTGGGACGTTGGTCGATGCGAAGTGGCCCGATTTCCAAGCGAATTTGACAAAGGAGACGGTTTGAAAAACCGTCGCCTTTGCGTCTTTTCCTTCCGAATTCCCGTCGACGCGGTAGAGAATCGGACGGAGTGTGCCCAGAAGTGTGCCCATGGCGGTGAGGCACACGCGTGGTGGTCTTGAGACCGCAAGCCCTCATGCCGCGGCCACTTACCGTCGAAGACGGCGGTTTTTCGAACCGTCGCCTCGCGCTGCGCGCTTTCCTGTAAGTGTCTGTGTCCCGTATACTTGGAAGTCCGCGGTGAGGTGGCCGAGAGGCTGAAGGCGGCGGTTTGCTAAATCGAGGGCTGGCTGATCAGCCTCTCGCCGATCCCGCCGGATTTCACGGTTTGCGGCCAAAAACGTCTCGGTCCCGATTCCGTCCCGCCTGTCCCGATTCGTCGTTTGCCGAGGCGACTACTGCACAATTTGCTGCACAGTGCAGGCCCGGGCGGGCCTCCGCGCTCGTCGTCGCGGTCGCGCGGGTCGCGGTCACGATTGTCTCGCCAGTCCTCATCACGGTCTCACGTGTCGTGCTCCACTGCGTCATCGCGAGCATCTGGAAAGCCAAGTCTGCGTCCGAGAACGAGCCACTCGTCCTCACGGTCGTGAATGCCATCGCCGCAATCACGTGAGTCTAAATCGCGTGGTCGACACCGCCTGACATGGCAGCCTCCCTCGCACTCGCAAGGCATCGATGACTCGATTATGCGAGACGGCGAGGGGTGCGGCAAATTTGCGATCGCATCGAATCGGGTGATTTCGGGTGGAGGGTGTTGCTGATGCGAACCATCACGCACGGCGATCGTCAGGCGGTGCTCGGCGGTCGTCAATGCTCGCTACGCTCCGACCGCTGGCCGGCCTCAGGGCACTGACGCCGCCTCCCATGAGGGCAGATCGTGTCAAGCTGCTCACGCGTGTCCTCGGCCAAAAACAGCGACGCCGGAGCGGTCTTTCATAAGCCACACGATCGCGAACGCGGCGTGGCCGACGTGGATCACATTCTCGGCAAGCGAGCTTCGGTTGGCAGCCGCCGCCGGCAGACGGTGTCCCGCCGGCGGCGGAGCAGGCGCGTTAGCGCGTGACACACCCGTGACAGACGGCCGATTGGCCGCTGACATCGGCATGTAGAATGAGCCCGGGTCAGAGGCCACTCGGTTCATGGTTTGGCGGAATCCGCTCGCGTCGCCGGTCAGACTGCTGGCGCTCTTCGTCCTGCTCGCCGGCATTCCGCTCGTCGCGCTTGGCTGGATCGGGTACCAGGTCGTGCAGCAGGATCGCGCGCTCGAAAGCCAGCGGCTGCGCGATCGACTCGACAACGCCGCGGCGCTCCTCGCCCGCGAGCTCGATCGCACGCTCAGCACATGGGAAGACTTGCTTCCCGCCGCGGCGAAAGGTGAATCGGTGCCGCTGCCCCCCGGGCGCCGTGTTTCTATTGCTCGCCGCCGATGGCGTCGTACAGCAGCAGGGTGTGTCGCTGCCGTACTACCCTGGCGTGGCGCAGCCCGCGGCGTAACCGTCGCCGCTGTCCGCTGACGCGGAGGCTCTTGAATTCCGGCAAGGCGATGTTGCCGCGGCGGCAGCGGCGTACGCAACCGTCAGGCGTTTACGAGACGTATCGGATCCGTCTCCCGTCCGCGGTTCGGAACACACCAGAAACCTCGAACATTCCGATCACTTCGTCGCCGGGCGAGAGCCTCTGGTTACGTCGCCTTCACCGCCGCGTTCGGATCGCGTTTCGCAAACTCCTCCGGCTGCGGCCGCTCGCCAGCGGCGACTGAATACATTCGTGTGAACTCCGCGCCGAAGAGCAGAATCTGTGAGGAGTAGTAGACCCACAGCAGGAGGAGCATGACTGACGCGGCGGCGCCGTAGGACGAGGCAGTCGTGCTTTGCGCGAGGTAGAGGCCGATCAAATACTTTCCGGCGGTGAACAGCACGGCGGTGACGACCGAGCCGGTCGCCACGTGCCGCCATTCCAGTTTCACGTCCGGCAAAAAGCGAAAAAGCAGCGCGAAGAGTGCGGTCGTCACAAAGAACGAGACCGCCACGTTGACCGCCTGCCACAGCAGCGGCCATCCCGGCGCGCGGCGGTCGAGCCACGCGTTAGCGGCGGCAAGCGCGGCGCTGACGACAAGCGAGACCATCAAGAGAAAGCCGATCGCGACGACAATGCCGAAGGAGCGCAGGCGATCGAACACATAGGCGCTGAGGTTCGCGCCGGGATTGGGTGCCACGCGCCAGATCGCGTTGAGCGCGGCCTGCAGTTCGAGGAATGCGCCGGTGGCGGCCAGCATAAACGTGATGCTGCCGACGATGGTTGCGAAGACGCCGGATTGGCGTCGGTTCGCACCCTCGAGCAACGCCTGCACCGCTTGCGCCCCGTCGCGGCCGACTAGACCTTCCATCTGGCTGACCAGTTCGGCGTGGACCGTCGCGGTGCCAAACACCAGACCAGCCATCGAGATCGCGACGAGCAACACTGGCGCGATTGCGAAGAGCGTGTAAAACGACAGCGATGCGCCGAGCCGCAGCGCATTGTCGTTCCACCATGCCCACAGCGATTCCTTGAAGATGCGCAGCAGCCCCAGGCCGGTGCTGGAGATCCGCCGTTTCCTCTTGATCATGTGGTGGCAGGCTCAGATGGGACGCGCGCGTGCGGCATGACGACTCAGTGTATGCGCGGAGCCGTCCTCCTCGCACGCCGCGCGTCCTTGAATTGATTTCCCACCGCGACGCACTCCTCGCCTTCGTCGAGGC
>JAIVJE010000561.1 GCA_020200195.1 Acidobacteriota bacterium
GTCCCTGACGGCGCGGTTGTAGGGAAGGATCTGCACCTGGTCGTGCGGAAACGCGACGGCAATGAACGTCTCCGCGTTCGCTGCATCGTCTGTGGCGCTGTGCCGAGCGCGCAGCTCCGCGCGCGCGCGGGCAGCGCTCGCAGCGCGATGATGGCCATCGGCGATGTACAACGCGGGGAGGTGGGCAAACGCCTCGACTGCCGCTCGGGTGTCGTCGAGACCTGTACGCCAGATCGTGTGACGGACGCCGTCAGGCGCGGTGAAATCGTACAGCGGCTGCCCCGTCTCGACGCAGCGCTCAATCGCAGCGATATCGCCTGCCGCTCGATACGTGAGAAACACGACGCCGGTCTGCGCGCGCAGCTCGACGATGTGCCGTGTGCGATCGTCTTCTTTGTCTGGCCGCGTGCGCTCGTGCTTGCGGATCACCCCCTGCTCGTACTCGTCGACCGAAAAGCAGCCGGCGATTCCGGTTTGCTCATGGCTGCCCATCTTCAGCCGGTAGAAATACAGCGCAGGCGTGTCGTCGAGGACGAGCGGCGCGCGCACCTGGAGCGCCTTGAAATTCTCGCGCGCTTTCTCGTAAACCGCGGCAGCGTACGGGTCGGCGCCCCGCGGCAGATCGATCTCCGATCGGGTGACGTGCAGAAAGCTCAGCGGGTTGCCGTCGGCAACCTCGCGCGCTTCGTCGGTGCTCACAACGTCATACGGCACCGACGATACTTCCGCGGCGCTGGCGGGCGCAGGCCGCAAGGCGCGGAACGGATGAATCGCAGCCATCCGCGTATTCTAGTCGACACACTTCCGTCGTTGACAGTCCACGCCCACGGCGGTACGCTCGTGCCTGTTCGGCACGCCGGACCAGATCTCTCACACATCCAGAGGAAGTCCTCGGAGGTCTCCATGTATCACCGAGCGGTGCATCTGCGCTCGATACCCAATCCCTCTCGGATGCTCGCGGTCGTCGCCGCGCTGCTCGCATGCGTCGTCGGATTCGCGCCGGCCGCGCTCGGCCAGAGCGCCACCGGGTCGCTCGAAGGCACGGTCGTCGACGCGACCGGTGCGGTCATGCCGGGCGTCAATGTCACCGTCACGCATCAGGAGACGGGTGTCACCCGTGAGATCGTCACCGATGCGCAGGGATTGTTCCGGGCAGCGCTGCTACCCGTGGGCTCGTACGAAGTGCGCGCCGAACTGTCGGGGTTCAGCGCCTTCCGTCAGCGCGACGTGATTCTCAACGTCGGACAGACGCTGACGCTCCGCATAGAGATGGGCCTGGCCGCGGTCGCTGAGGCGATCAACGTCATGGGCAGCACGCCGGTGATCGAAACCAGCCGGAGCCAGGTGAGCTCGACGGTGACAGAGACCGCCGTCGCGAATCTGCCGGTCAACGGACGCAACTTCATCGACTTTGCACTGCTCACCCCAGGCGTTACGCGCGACGTGCGTACGGGGGATATCAGCTTCGCCGGCCAACGTGGCACGCTCAACAGCCTGGTGGTCGACGGCGCCGACAACAACAACACGTTCTTCGGGCAGACGCTCGGCCGGACCGGCTCGGGCCGGGCGCCGTACCAGTTCAGCCACGATGCAGTCCAGGAGTTCCAAGTCAACTCCAACGCGTACGCCGCCGAGTACGGACGCGCCGGCGGCGCCGTCATCAACGTCGTGACCAAGTCTGGAACGAATACGCTGCGCGGCGCCGTCTTCGAGTTCTATCGCGACAAATCGCTGAACGCGATCGACGCGGTCAACGTCCTGAACCGCCGCGCCAAGTCGCCGTACCATTACAACCAGTTCGGCGGCAACATTGGTGGTCCGATCCGACGCGATCGCCACTTCTATTTCCTGGATTACGACGGCCAACGGAATACCCAGCCCAACGACGTTTTCCTCAACGTGCCGTCCGGATCGCCGACGGACGCGGCGACCCTGGCGGCGCTCGATCGCCTGCGGCCGCTGGCTGGCAGCTGGACACGCACGCAGAATCAGGATGTGTTTCTCGCGAAGACCGAGCGTCTTCCGCTCCTGGCTGCTCAACGAAGCGCGCGTGCAATGGGCGCGGGACAAGGAACCGGGGTTCGCCAACAGCGACAAACCGGAGGCCACCATCCGCCAGGGCGGCTCCACGGTCCTCATCATCGGCCGCAATAACTTCAGCCCGCGCGAGACCACGATCAACCGCTGGCAGTTCGCTAATGCAACGACGGTGATCCGAGGGGCGCACAAGATCAAGGGCGGGTTCGACCTGCAGTTCGATCGCATCCTGAACCTGTTCCCGGGCAACTTCTCCGGCAATTACACGTTCAACACGCTGGCCGCATTTGCGCGCGGCGTGCCGGACGGCCCGGGCGACCGTTACGTGCAGGCGTTCCCTGGCGCGAACACCTCGGGAGCAGAGACCCACCCGGACATCGACGAGTACTCGGTGTTCGTCCAGGACGAATGGCGCGCCTCTCCTGTGCTGACGGTGAACGCAGGGCTCCGCTACGACCTGCAGCGCTTCGCCGAACCGGAGATCCGCAACCCCGATCCACAGCTCGCCGAGGCCGGCATCGACACCGGCAACCTGAACACCGACAGGAACAACTGGGGCCCGCGCATCGGCGTAGCCTGGGCGCCGTCGGGCAAGCGATATGTCGTCCGCGCCGGGTACGGACTGTTCTATGGGCGCACGCCGTCGATAATGGTGGGCACCGCCCACTCGAACAACGGCATCAACGTGCAAACGATTACGTTCACGGGCGCGCTGGTGCCGACGTACCCCAATACGTTCGCGACGATTCCTGCTGGCGCCACGCTGCCGAAGCCGACGATTTTCATCTTCGAGAACGACTACCAGAATCCGCGCGTGCAGCAGGCGAGCGCCGGCGTCGACTTCGCGCTGACGCGCGACACCTCTGTCTCCCTGAGCTACCTCTTCGTCCACGGCGATCAGCTGCAGCGGTCCACCGACATCAACATCGGCGCCGCCTCACCCGTGACGTTCACGGTCGCGGGCGGATCGGAACAGCTCCCGCACTACCGGTTCGCCGCCGGTCTCTTTACGAATTTCGGCCGCATCATCTCGTTCCAGAGCAGCGCTGAATCGACGTATAACGGCCTGACGTTCGAGATCAACCGGCGATTCAGCGGCGGCCTGCAGGCGCGCGCCGCTTACACGGTGGGCAAAGTCGAGGACACGGTGCCCGACGCCACCGCCGTGGTCCCTGGCGGCAGCGATGACGCGAAGTTCGCATCCAACCCGGCGGATTTCGACACAGACCGCACTGCCGGGAACAACGACCAGCGGCACAGAGTCGTGGTGAGCGGCGTGTACGTGACGAATGCGCAGGCCATGGAGGGTCTCAAGCGTGTGCTCTGGGGTGGGTGGACGTTCGCCGCCATCTTTACCGCGCAGTCTGGACAGCCGTACAGCGCCTACGTCGGGGCCGACATCAACCTGGACGGCAACAACCGGAACGACATTGCGCCGGGTACAACGCGCAACCAGTTCAGGCTCGAGTCCCAGATCTCGCTGGATCCACGGGTCGCGCGAGACATTCCTCTGGGCTCCCGCGCCAAGCTGCAACTCATCGTGGAAGCGTTCAACCTGCTGAACCGCGACAACATCATCTCGGTGCGGAATGGCCTGTACAGTGCCTCCGGCACGACGCTTACGCGGACGACGAACTTCCAGGAGCCGCTGACGTCCTCAGGGCCACGGATTATGC
>JAIVJE010000273.1 GCA_020200195.1 Acidobacteriota bacterium
GGTTCGAGGTGATGGCCATCGACCGTCGCAGCGGCAAAGTCGTGTGGCAGCGCACGGCGACGACTGCAGTGCCGCACGAGGGATATCACCGGATGTACGGAAGCTTCGCGTCGAACTCGCCGGCAACCGACGGGCAGCGCGTGTATGCGTTTTTCGGGTCGCGCGGCCTCTACTGCTACGACATGGATGGCAAGCCGATGTGGCAGAAGGATTTCGGCGTGCAGATGCGGATGAAGCTCAGCTTCGGAGAGGGCGCGGCGATCGTGCTGCACGACGGCCGCTTTCTCGCCGTGTTCGATCATGAAGGCGATTCGTTCGTCGCGATGCTCGATGCCGCGACCGGCACGGAGATCTGGCAGACGCCGCGGACCGAGGCATCGAGCTGGTCGTCGCCGCTGGTGATCGAGCATGGCGGCACGCGTCAAGTCGTCGTGACCGCATCCACGAAGGTCGAGGCCTACGACTTTACGAGCGGGAAACTCGTGTGGGAAGTGGGGGGCTCGGCGCCAACACGATCCCGCAACCCGTGCAGCATGGCGATGTGGTGTATGTGATGAGCGGGTATCGCAATCCGAAGCTGATGGCCGTACGGCTCGGTCGCACGGGGGACCTGACCGCAACTGACGCCGTCGTGTGGGAGGCGACCCGAGGGCTGTCCTACACGCCCTCGCCTGTGCTCCATGACAGCAAGTTGTATCTCCTGACCGACTCAGGGCAACTGAGCAGCCTCGACGCGGCGACCGGCCAGCCGCACTACCTGCAGACGCGTCTCCCGAAGCCGTACAATTTCAAGGCGTCGCCGATCGCAGCCGGCGGTCGCCTCTATCTCGCCAGCGAAGAGGCGGACGTCATCATCGTCAAGCTGGGTGAGACGTTCGAGGTGCTGGGCACGAACACGCTCACAGATCAATCGTTCATCGCCAGCCCGGTCGTGGCGGCCGGAGACCTTTTCCTGCGGAGTCGCACGCACCTGTTCCGAATCGGCGAAAAGTAGCGATCGTCCATGCGCGACGACTCGCTTCGCACGTCATCGAGGTGACTTCGCGCGCAGTTCTTCCAGCCAGTTCACGACGAGGTTCAAGGTCGTGACTGGATGATGCTCTTCGATCCGCTTCAGGGCCAGCACCACGCCGCCGCCCGACCGGAGCAGCAGTAGATCGTCGTCACGCAGCAGCGGCACGGGGGTGCCGAGCTGTGCTCCATCGAATGGGACCTTCACGACTGCAGGTCCTGAGAGGTAGTACAGACTGCGGCCGTCCGCGCTCCAGCACCCGTCGGTCCCGCCTGCGGTAGACACGACGCGTTCGGGGCCATCTCCCCGTAACGGACGCAAGTACAGTTCCCAGCGTCCGGATTTCGTCGACTGATAAACGGCCCACCGGCCATCAGGCGAAATTCGCGCGCGGGCCTCGGACGCGTCAGTCACGACCCAGTCTCGAACGCGCCCGTCCGGTTCGAGAATGTGCAGATCGACATGACGCTCAGGGTGGATTCGCTGGACGAGCACAGCGCCGCCCGGTGCAACCGCAGTCGGCGACAGCGCGCCATCGTGCGGCACGACGGTTGGCGGTTCGCTGCCGTCAGCCCGGGCGCGGTGGACCTGCAACCGTCCGTCGCGCAGAGAGCCGAAAAAGACGAATCTGCCGTCGGCCGACCACACCGGATCGAGACTGGCGTCCGATGCGGGTACTTTCGACAGCGTCCCGCGTGCGATGTCGCCGATCCAGATGTCCGACGCACCGCCTTCGTAGATCGTCGCGGCGAGGACGCGGCCATCCGGCGACACGCTGACGTTCTGGAATGCCCGCCGCGCGAACGGCAGCGCGCGCAGTACGCCGGCACCTGCGTCGAGCGCGGCAACCACCCGGTGGCGGCGGCTGGGAGCCTCAGATAGATAGAGCAGCGTGCCGTTGGAGGCGACGGTCAAGTGACCGGCGGCCGTGAGGCCGGTCATCACGTCCGGCACCGCGAGCACATGACGGCCGCCCATCCGGAGCCGCCATCAGCGAACTCGCAGATTCCTGATCCTGTCCTGAGGACTTCACCGCAGGTTGTCGGCATCCTGAGGGACGGTGCCCCGATGGCCATCTACGGGTTCGGAGCGTTCGAGCTCGATTCAGACACTGGCGAGCTGACAAAGCACGGCCGGAGGGTCCGTTTGCGCCCGCAGCCCTGTGCCGTCCTGCTGCATCTGGTGGAACCGTCGCAGACGTTCGTGCCCCGCGCAGACCTGTGTCGGCGTCTATGGCCGGACGGCACCTTCGTGAATTTCGACGAGGGGCTGAACTCGTGCATCAAGCAGGTTCGTGCCGCACTCGGTGACGACGGACGCAACCCGCAGATGATTGAGACACTCAGTCGGCGAGGCTACCGTTTTCTCCTGCCAGTCGAGAGTCAGGTTCGTATGGTTCGTTAGGTTCGGCAGGTTCGAAGGGTTCGGCAGAACGCAACGCACCTAACGCACCCGCCGCACCCAACGAACCTATCGAACCCAAAAACCGCGCTATCATCGGCATCCAGCTATGCTGGACCCTTCGATCGTCGCCGACGCCGTGAAGGCGATCGGCCGTGACGACCTCGAGCTCGGCATCGCAGGTCCCGAGGAGTACGGCGCTATCGAAGAAATGTCTCGGGCCGCCTCGCCCGGCGAAGTGTTCTCTCCACTCACCGCCACGCTGATTGCGTGGTTCGTCGATCGCAATCCATGCGGGCCCGGTTTCGTGGTGCTGGCCCGCGATCCGTCCTCCCGCCTTCTGGCTGGCCACTTCGTGTTTTACCGGTGGCGCCTCGTGCGGCGTCTCGCGAGCGGCGAGCTGTCGGAAGTACCGGTGTTTTTGTACGTCCGGCTCTATGTGCGGCCGGAGTATCGGCGGCGCGGGGTGTTCTCCGCCATGACGGCATTCGGGTTGGACGTTGCGCGGCGCCTGGGTGTGGGACTTGCCTATACCGCCCCCAATCCACGTTCGTCACCGGGCTTCGTCAAGTTCGGAATGGAACGGCGAGGTCCACTGCCGTTTCGCGTGCGCGCCTCGATCCCAGGTTGGGGTTTGATGGGTGGCCTGCCGAGGCAGTCACGAGGTCTCGACGTCGAAGTGCGGAGCGAATTCGATGCGTCGTTCCAGGGTGCAATTGCGCGTGATTTGCCACCGGCGATCCGCTGGTGGGGCGATCGAACACCGGCGCTGCTCAACTGGCGGTACGTCGAGCGGCCTGATGCCCGCTACGAGATTCGATATGTTCGCGAGGGCGGCCACCCGTCCGGCTTCCTGGTGACGCGTCGCATGCGCATCAAGGGTCTGCTGGCCCTGGTGGTGTGTGATTTCTGGTGCGAGCCGCGACATGATGATGCCTTGCGAGTCGCGCTCGTGCACGCGCAGTCAGCCGGAGACCGAACCGCCCTGGCCGTTGCCATTGGATCGGACAGGCCCCCGCAGGCGCGGCGGGCGCTTCGGCGTGCCGGATTCGTCGCCGTGCCGAAAGCACTCTTACCGCAACCCATCGTGATTTTTGGTGGCGGCCTCGGCGACGGACCCGCCCGCGTGGACCTGCCTGACCTGGACGCCTGGCATCTGACGCCTGGCGACTGGGATGTGTTCTGACGCATGC
>JAIVJE010000318.1 GCA_020200195.1 Acidobacteriota bacterium
GATCGAGCCACCGCGTCGCACCCTTGACGGGTCGTCCGAACAGCACCGCCACGAGCGCCAGCGCCGCGAGTCCGAGCGCGGTCCAGATCACGATCGGTTGCCGGTAGTTGCGGTAGTCGATGCGCATGACGATCGGCACCAGGCAGATGCCGACCAGCGCCCACGCCGCCTGCTTGAAGAGGAAGAAGTACGGCTGCTGAAACTTCTCCATCGCGATGACGGCCGAGGCGCTGTACACCATCACGACGCTCGTCGACACGAGAAGCAGCGTCGCAATAAAGAGAAACTTGTCTGATTTGAGTTTTCGCGCCATACTCCGCCGCCTAAAGATCTGGTCGGCTGCCACCGACAACTACACCTGAGTGGTAGGTCCCCGTGAGCAGTCAGCAGTCACCAGCCGGACGGGGGCAAAGACACCACCCTCGCAGGCCGGGGCAGCCTGCGTTCCCAGCGGACGGTTCTTTACCGCACCAGCCGGACTGATGACTGCTCACTGCTCACGGGTCGCGTTCCATTCCTCCTGCAGCCGCATTGCTTCCTGCCTGAACGCCCGTCCGCGCTCCGCGTAGTCGCGGAACATGTCGAAGCTGGAACACGCCGGCGCGAGCAGGACCGTTCGGCCGGGCGCTGCCGACGCAAACGCGGTTCGCACCGCCGCCGACATGTCGTCTGCATCGTGCACGGCCACCCGGCCTTCGAGCGCCGCACGGATCAACGGCTTCGCTTCGCCGATCGCGACGACAGTGGCTGCGCGGGCGGCAAGGGGCGCCGCCAGATCGGCGAAGTCGCCCCCCTTGAAGCGGCCACCGAGAATCACGACGACGCCCGCGTCGAAGCTCTCGATCGCACGTCTGGCCGCTTCGATATTGGTCGCCTTCGAATCGTTGACGAACCGGACGCCGGCAATCTCGGCCACTGGTTCGAGCACGTGCTCGAGGCCCGTGAAATTCTGGACGGCGCGCGTCATCGCATCCGGGTTCACACCGGCAAGCGATGCGACGCCGGCGGCGGCGAGCACGTCCGCAATCAGGTGCCGACCCAGCAGCCGGATGGACGAGAGCGGCACGAGCCGCTCGTCGCGTCCCGCGCGTCTCCGGACGATGGCGTCGCCGACGGCCACGATGCCGTCTTCGAGGCTCGACCCCATCGAGAAGAGCAGCGTCTGCGACCGTCTGCCCCGCGCGACGTCGAGCGCCGCCGCATCGTCGGCGTTCAGCACCGACCAGTCCGATGGCTGCTGATTGGCGAAGACTCGCGCTTTCGCGCCGGCGTACTCCTCGACGTCCACATGGCGGTCGAGGTGATCCGGCGAGAAATTCAGGAGCACTGCGATCCACGGCCGGAACGTATCGGTCGCTTCGAGCTGGAAGCTGCTCGCCTCGATCACGTGAATCGTGTCGACTGTTGACGCGTCGACCTGCGCACTAAGCGCGTGGCCGATGTTGCCTCCCACCAGCACGTGGTATCCACCGGCTTCGAGCATCCGGCCGGCAAGGGTGGTTGTCGTCGACTTGCCCTTCGTCCCGGTGATGGCGACGACGCGTCCCCGCAACCATCGCGCCGCGAGCTCCAGCTCGCCGATGACGGGTACCCGCGCACGACGCGCCGCGTCGAGCACCGGTTGGCGGCTCGGGACGCCGGGACTCAGGACGATGAGATCCGCACCCGTGAACGTCCATTCGATGTGACCCCCGAGCTCGAGGGCAATGCCGGCGCTGCGCAACCGCGCGTCGTCTTCGATCTCGGGGCGAACGTCGGACAGCGTCACCGCAGCGCCGCGCCGGACTAGCAGCTCGGCGGCCGCCACGCCGCTGCGCGCCGCACCCGCGACGACGACGCGCTTTCCGCGCACGGAGAACGACGTGTCGGCAGTCATCGCAGCTTCAACGAGGTCAGGCTGAACAACGCGAAGATGATCGCGACGATGATGAACCGGGTGATGACCTTTGGTTCGCTCCACCCAATCAGCTCGAAATGGTGGTGGAGCGGCGCCATCTTGAACACACGCCGGCCCGTCGTCTTGAACGACGCGACCTGGATGATCACGGACAGCGCCTCGATGACGAACACGCCGCCCACGATCACCAGCAGGAATTCCTGCTTGATCAGGAGCGCGACGGTGCCGAGCGCGCCGCCGAGCGCCAGCGACCCGACGTCTCCCATGAAGATGTCGGCGGGATAGGAGTTGTACCAGAGAAAGCCGAGGCTGGCGCCGACGAGGGCGCCGCAGAAAATCGTCAGCTCGCCCGTCAGCGGCGAGAATCTCGTGAGCTGGAGATACTCCGCGAACACACGATGGCCGGTGACGTACGACAACGCCGTGAACGCGGCCGCCGCAACGGCGAAGACGCTGATCGCGAGCCCGTCGAGACCGTCGGTGAGGTTGACGGCGTTCGTGGCGCCGACGAGCACGATCACGGCGAACGGCACGTAGAGCAGGCCGAGGTCCGGGATCAGCCGCTTAAAAAATGGAAAGATCAGGCGCGTGTTGTAAAGAGGCGGATCCGAATACGCAAGCAGGATCAGCACGAGGCCGACGACCACGGCGACGACGATCTGCCACAACATTTTGTAGCGGGGTCGAAGGCCATGGTGCGATCGGCGCACGATTTTCAGGTAGTCGTCCAGGAACCCGATGCTGCCGAACGCAGCGGTCCCCAGGACCGCGACCCAGATGCAGGGGTTCCACAGGTTCGCCCACAGCAGCGTGGGAACGAGCGCCGCGGTCAGGATCAACAGGCCGCCCATGGTCGGTGTGCCGGCCTTGGTGCGATGCGTGGCGGGCCCCTCCTGCCGGATGACCTGCCCGATTTGAAACTCACGCAGCTTGCGAATCATCCACGGGCCCAAGACAAGGCTGATGACCAGCGCCGTGACGCTGGAGGCTGCGGTCCGGAACGTGATGTACTGCGTCACGTTCAGGAACCCGTACTGCGTGTGCAGCGGATAAAGCAGGTGGTACAGCATCAGGCGAACTCCGCCTTCAGCCGTTCGACGACCAGATCGGTTCCAATGCCGCGGGAGCCCTTGACGAGGATCAGGTCGCCCGGCCGAACCCGCTGGAGCGCGAGATCGGCCGCCTCGTGATTCGTGGCGCTATAGCTGACGCACCGTGAAGGGATCCCCGCGTCAGCGGCGGCATCCGCGAGCGCGCGGGCCGGCGGGCCGCCGACCGCGATGAGCAGATCGATACCGGCGCCTGCGGCCGCGCGACCGCACTCCGAGTGCAGCCGCTCGGTATGCGAGCCCAGCTCGAGCATCTCCCCCAGAATCGCGACCTTGCGGGCGCTGCCCGTGGACGCCGCCATCGTCTCGAGCGCGCGCTTCAGCGCGGCGGGGCTGGAATTGTAGGATTCGTCCAGAAGGGTGATGCCACCCGGCAGCCGCAACAGTTCTCCGCGGCGTGGCGCTGGCCGCAACCGCGCGGCCCGCTCGATCACGTCCGCCAGCGGCACCTCGAACTGAAGCGCGACGGCCGTCGCCGCCAGGACGTTCGACAGATTCCCGAGGCCAAGCAAAGCGGTTTCAATCACCGCCTCGCCGGCCTGCGTCCGCAGCCGCGCTCGCGTGCCGAACAATCCCCTATGCTCCACCGACGTGGCCTCAACGTCGGCCGGCGTGTCCAAGCCGAACGTGACGGTACGGCCCCTGAACGCACTCGCGTGCTGCATCACCCGTGCATCGTTGGCGTTCGCGACCAGGACATCCGATTGCCGTGCTCCCTCAAGAATCTCTGCCTTCGCCTCCGCGATGGCGTCAGGCGAAGCAAAGAAACCCAGGTGGGCGTCGCCGACGTTCGTCCACACGCGGACGTTCGGTTCGGCGATGCCGACGAGCGTTCTGATTTCGCCTGGATGATTCATGCCGAGCTCGACCACCGCCACCTGAGGCCGCGTCCGCAACTCGAGCAGCGAGAGCGGAAGGCCAATGTGGTTGTTCAGATTTCCTTTGTTGCGGAACACTCTGTAACGCGCCGACAAAAAGTCCGCGGCAATTTCCTTGGTCGTGGTCTTTCCCGCGCTGCCCGTAATCGCCACCACCTGCGCGCCCGATCGCTTGCGGACGTCACGGGCGAGATCCTGAAGCGCCCGGGTCGTGTCGCCGGCACGAATCAGCACGGGTGCGGGACGTGCCGATGCGTCTGGCACGGCGGGGACCTCACCGACGAGGGCGCCCATGGCGCCATGCGCAAGCGCCTCGGCTACGAACTGATGACCGTCAAACCGATCACCCCGGATTGCCACGAACAGATCGCCGGCGCCGATCGATCTCGAGTCGATCGATATCCGGCCGACCGGCTGTCCGGGCTCGCCACTGATGAGGCGGCCGCCGGTGGCGGCCGCGATGTCCCCCGCGTTGATCGGCAGCGGATTCACTCCTCAGGACACCCGGGTCCCCGCGCGCCGTCGGCCCAGCGCCGCACGCGCGACGTCCACGTCGTCGAACGGCAGCACACGGTCACCAACCACCTGATACTTCTCGTGGCCTTTCCCGGCAACGAGCACGAGGTCACCCGGCCGCGCATCGTGGATTGCGCGTTCGATTGCCGCCTTGCGGTCCACGACCGCCAGGTGCGCCGTGGATTTCGGACCCTGCGGCCGCCCGGGCGGCGTGCGGTCCGCCGGCACGACAATGCCGCGCTTGATCTCTTCGATGATCTGTCGCGGGTCTTCGGAACGCGGGTTGTCGGAGGTGACGATCACCAGATCGCTCAGCCGGGCCGCCACGGCACCCATCAGCGGCCGTTTGGTGCGGTCACGGTCGCCACCGCAGCCGAACACCGTGATCACACGTCCCGTCGTGAGCGGCCGCGCGGTTTCGAGCAGGTTCTTGAGCGCGTCATCTGTGTGCGCGTAGTCGACCACTACCCGCACGTCGTCGTCGGCGCCCGACACGACCTGGAAGCGGCCGGGGACGTGCGCCAGATTGCGGACGCCTTGCTCGATCGCAGGAAAAGGCAGATCGAGCGCCATCGCCGCGGCGACGGCGGCGAGGACGTTGTACGCATTTGGCCGTCCGACGAGCGGTGATTTGATGTCGAGCGTTCCCTTCGGGGTTCGAACGCGGAAGGCAAGGCCGTCAAGAGACAGGGTCAGAGCGTCAGGGGTCACGTCCGCGCGGGCGTCGATGGCGTATGTGAGCCGCGGCGACGAGGGGGATGTGCTTGCCAGTTCCGGCCCGCGGCGGTCATCAAGGTTGGTCACGCCGACAGCCCCGGCCGGAAGCAGATCGAACAACCTGCGTTTGGCGGCGAAATATGCCTCCATGTTTCGATGGAAATCGAGATGGTCGCGGGTAAGGTTCGTGAAGATCGCAGCGGCAAAACGCAGGTGATCGGCGCGATGCAGCGCGAGCGCATGCGACGAAACTTCCATGACGCACGCGCCAGCGCCTCGCGTGACCATCTCACGCAACATCTTCTGCAGCTCGGGCGCCTCGGGCGTGGTTCGTGCCGCTTCTATTTCGCGCGTGCCGATGCGATGACCGACCGTACCGATTCGTCCGCATCGCACGCCGGCCGCCTCGAAGATGGAGGCGAGCAGGTAGGACGTCGTCGTCTTGCCATTTGTGCCGGTGATCCCGACCAATGTCAGCTCGGCGCTCGGATCGCCGTACAGCGTGGCGGAGAGCGCAGCCAGCGCCTGGCGCGCGTTCGAAACTTGAATCCACGGTACGGTGACGTCGGCGGGCGCGGGGGTTTCAGCGACGACAGCCAGGGCGCCCCGGGCGATGGCGTCGATCGCGAAGGCGGTGCCGTCAGCCTGCAGGCCGCGAAGCGCCACGAAGACCGACCCGCTCGTCGCCTGCCGGGAGTCATAGGTCACCACCGTAACCGGCGCGGTGGCAGCCGACGACGACAGTTTGACGGCCGCCGGTTCGAACGGCGCGCGACCTGCGACGGCGGCCATGAGATCGTTCAGCGTCACTGCGGCGGGCCCCCGGCTCGAAGCACGGGCGGACGCCGGCCGAGGCTGAGCAGGCATGCCGCGCCGCGGACCAGTGCGGTACCCGGTTCCGGCGACTGCGCCACGACGAAACCATCGCCGGCCATCCGGGCGGACATACCGATCTGTGTGAGCGTACGCAGCGCCTCGCGTGCGCCGAGGCCTCGCAGATCGGGCATCAATCCGGGCTGCGCCAATTCCGTCGCGCTCGCCAACAGCGCGGGACCCCGGACGGGCCGTGGCGCGGGCGGGTCATCGTCCGACCCGTGGCGGGCGACCATTACCGGAGGCTGTGCGCCAATGCTCGGTGCAACACCCAGATGCCGGAGCGACGCTTCGGCGATGCGCTGGAAGACTGGAGCCGCCACCACGCCGCCGGTGTAGCCGATCCTGTGCGGCGAATCGATGACTACAATGATCGTGAGCGCCGGCCGGCGCGACGGCACGAACCCGACGAACGACGCGTAGTACTCCGACTTGGAGTAACGGTTGTCGATCACCTTGCTTGCGGTACCCGTCTTTCCCGCAATGGTGTAGCCCTCGATCTGGGCGCTCTTCGCGGTTCCGCGCTCGACGACACCCTCCATGATTCCGGTCAACGTCGCAGCGGTTTGGGCCGACACCGTCCTGCGAAGAACCTTGGGCGTAATTTCCGTGCGGCGGCCATCCCGGGTGAACGCGCGGACTACGCGCGGTTCGTACAGAGTGCCGCCGTTGGCGACCGAGCTGACGGCGCCGGCCATCTGCAGCGGCGTCACGCCAATCTGGTATCCCATCGACACCGATGCCAGTGCGCTGTTGTCGAGACGCGCCGGATTCCAGACGATCCCGGCGTTCTCCCCTCTGAAGTCCGGCGAGAGCGTCTGGCCGAAGCCGAACCGGCTCACGTAACGGCCGAGACGTTCCGGTCCCAGCCTGAGCCCGACTTTGATAGCGCCCACGTTACTCGACTTCACGATGACATCTGTGAACGGCAGGACGCCGTACGTGTGCATGTCGTAGATCACGCGGCTGCCGAACGTAATGTGGCCCGGGCTGCAATCGACAGGGTCCTCGGGGGCGATCACCTGCTCCTCGATCGCCGCCGACGCGGTTACGACCTTGAACGTCGAGCCGGGTTCATAGAGATCGTGGACGGCGCGATTGCGCCGCGCCATGTCGTCGAACGACAGAAACGCGTTCGGGTTGAACGTCGGCCAGTTCGCCAGCGCAAGGATCTCCCCCGAGTTCGGATCCATGACCACGGCCGTCCCGGCGGCGGCGCGATTGGCTTCGATACCGGCCCGCAGCTCCCGCTCGGCGATGTGCTGCAGGAAGAGGTCGAGGGTCAGCTCCAGTCCAGCGCCGGCGGTGGCGGGCCGTTCGAGACGGCTGAACAGCGCATGCCGCCGGGCATCGGTCTGCACCAGCACTTTCCCGTCGCGACCACGAATCTGTGTGTCGTATGTCGATTCCAGGCCGGCGAGACCGGTATTGTCGACACCGACGTACCCGAGCACATGCGCCGCGAGATCCTTTTTGGGATAATAGCGGCGGTTCTCTTTGAGGAAGCCCACGCCCTTCAGCTCGAGCGTCCGGACGCGCCGCGCTTCGCCCGGGGACACCTTGCGCGCGAGGTAGACAAATCGTCCCTTGCGCCGCAGCGCCTGGGCCATGGCGTGACGGGCGCGCGCGTCGCAATCGTCGAGCGCACCGCACACGAACGCCGAGGCTGTGTCCGGATTCTCGATATCCGAGGGATCGGCGACAATCGAGTCGGCGTCGACGCTGTACGCGAGGACGCGGCCGTTTCGGTCGAGAATTTCCCCCCGCTTGGCCGGCAGTGTGATCGGTTCGATTTGCTGGCGGTCGGCGCGCGCGGTGAATTCGGCGTGTTTGACGACCTGCAGGTAGACGAGACGCGCCTCGATGCCGGCCGTCCAGAGCCCGAAGCATGCGGCGCCGACGAGCATGCGCGATCGCGGAGGTGACGGTTGATCTCTTCCTCGGCCGCGCGCTCCTGCTGCATGCGTTGGAGCCGGTAGCCGTGGCTGACCAGCTGAAAATGTTGCCACGCAGAAAACAGTACGACGACGACCAGAACGGCGCCGATGCGCGCCGACCGCCATAACTGCTGCTGGCGCGCTTCGTCGACCTCGCGGACGATCGGGTTGTTGCGCACGTCTTTGCGGACTGCGTACTCGAAATCCATGACTCTCATGCCAGTTTCTCGATCGCGCGGAGCTTTGCGCTCCGCGCCCTCGGGTTGCGCGCCAGCTCGGCTTCCGCAGGGACGACAGGACGACGAGTCAACACCCGGAGTGCCGCGCTGCCCTGCTGCAATGCGCGAAACACGTGCTTGACGACCCGGTCCTCGAGCGAATGAAAACTGATGACCGCCAGCCGCGCGCCACGCAGCAGGCGAGCCACGGCGTCGAGCAGAAACGCATCCAGCCCCTCGAGCTCGCGGTTGACCCAGATGCGCAGCGCCTGAAATGTCCGAGTCGCGGGATCGATGCGTTGATACCCGCGCTGCGGAACGGCCCGGCGCACGATGCGCGCCAGCTGGCCAGTGGTCTCGATCCTTCCCTCGAGACGCGCCTGCACGACGGCGCGCGCAATGCGGCGCGAGAAGCGTTCCTCTCCATGCTGGAAAATGACGTTCGCGAGGTCCTCTTCGTCCACCTGATCGAGCAGGTCCGCGGCGGTCGGACCTTGCGACTGATCCATCCGCATGTCGAGCGGCTCATCCTTGCGGAAACTGAACCCGCGGCCGACCGCATCCAGCTGCAAAGATGAGACACCGAGGTCGGCCAAGGCGCCGGCCATCCCGGGGATGCCACGGGAGTCGAGGACGCGCCCGAGCTCGCGGTAATCCGCATGCACCAGCTCCACGCGGTCACCCCACGGCGCGAGCGCATCAGCCGCGAGGCGCAGGGCCTCAGGATCTCTATCGAGTCCAATCAGTCGAGAGGCGCCGGCCTCGAGCAACGCGCGGCTGTGGCCACCCAGGCCGACCGTGCAATCCACGAACAAGCCACCTCGTCCGGGTTCGAGCAGCGCCAGCGCCTCAGCGAGCATCACGGGCTCGTGTACGGGTGGGGTCATCAGATTCCAAACTCAGACAGCGCGCGCGCGTCGTCGTCGGAGTAGGGCCCTTGCGAGTCGATCTCGGCCACCTGGCCGTAGTAGTTAATCCGGTCGAGGAACTTGAGCCGCGCGGGGTTCGTGGAAGGCACATGGCTGAGCTTTTCCTCGAGCGCCATCCAGACTGGCATCGGGTAAACGCGGACGTACTCCCCCGTCAGGCTCGTCACGAACAACTCGCTTCCGTGCTGGCTTTCGACCAGGCTTCGGAAGGCATTCGGGATCTTGAGCCGACCCTTATCATCTATTTTTGCGGCGTAATTGCCCCGGAGCACGTCAACTTACTCCACTTTGTTCCACAAAATTCCACCGAGATAGTAGAGAACGGTTCCGGTGATGTCAATCGCTAAATCAAGCGGCTACTGAGGTTACGCCTTGTTTTCGCGGGCGAACAAACGGGCGAAACCAACCGCATGGGTGCCATCGCGTGCTACGATGTGCAGATTTGCCGGGTGCAGATTTGCCGGCCACGGGGCCCGCCGCAGTGGCGCGGCCATCCGAAGGCACCCACACGATGCTTCGCGCAGGTCTCATCGGTTTTCCGTCATCCGGCAAGACGTCACTCTTTCAACTCGTCACCAGCGCGAGGGAGGCGCCACGCGCGAGCGGTAGAGCCGACGCGAACGTCGGAGTCTCGCGGGTGCCTGACGAACGCCTCGACCGGATGACGGCGCTGTTCAACCCGCGCAAACGGGTCCCGGCGACGGTCGAGTTCGCGGATATCGCCGGCGTAGGAGGTGCGCGTACCGGTGCGCAAGCGCTGCTCGACGTTGCGCCGTTCCGGAATGCCGACGCGCTGCTCCACGTCGTGCGGATGTTCCGTGACCCGTCGGTTCCGCATCCGGCGGGCTCGGTCGATGCAGCACGTGACGTCCGCGCGATGGAAGATGAGCTGATCCTTGCCGACCTGGGCGTCGTCGAACGGCGGCTCGAACGGCTCGAGCGGGATCTGAAAAAGGGGAACAGCGCCGAGCTCCGGCGCGAACAGGAAATCCTCCATCGCTGCCGCGAGGCACTCGAAGCGGGTCGCCCTCTTCGCGCGCTCGAGCTCGCCGGCAACGATGCCAAGCTTCTGCGCGGATTTCAGTTGCTGTCTGCCAAGCCGCTGCTGCTCGTCCTGAACCTCGACGAGGCGGATCTCGCGAAGGCCAACGATGCGGTGGGGATCGCAGGACTCGAAAGCTTCATGTCTGGCGCCGCGACGCGGGCGGTGCCGATTTGCGCGAAGATCGAGCTCGAGATCGCGCAGCTCGATGCGGCGGACGCCTCGGCATTCATGGCCGATCTGGGACTGCGCGAATCAGGGCTGGACCGCGTGATCAGGGCCAGCTACGACCTGCTCGGCTACATTTCCTTCTTCACAGTCGGCGAAGACGAATGCCGCGCCTGGTCGATTCCCAGGGACACGCAGGCCGTCCTTGCGGCGGGCGAGATTCACAGCGACATTTCGCGCGGGTTCATCAGGGCCGAAGTCGTTCGGTACGAGGATCTGCTGGCGAGGGGCACACTGGCCGCGTGCCGTGACCACGGCGAGCTTCGGCTCGAAGGCAAGGAGTACGTCGTCCTCGACGGCGACGTAATCAACTTCCGCCACGCGACGTGATAACGTCTCTGCCGCGTGACGAGTTCGGCGCCGCAGGGATCGCCCGAATGGCACCGCCCGACAGTTTCAGCATGGCAGGCTGCGCGCGATGACGGTGCGGACGGTGCTGGTGTGCGAAGCGCAGGTGCCGTTCGTCCACGGTGGTGCCGAGGTTCACGTCCGTGAGCTCGTTCGGCAGTTGCGGGCCCGCGGGTACGAGACGGAGCTCGTCAGCGTGCCGTTCAAGTGGTACCCGAAGGAAGAAATCCTTACACACGCGGCGGCGTGGCGGCTGCTCGATCTGAGCGAAAGTAACGGCCGGCCGGTAGACCTGGTCATCGCGTCGAAGTTTCCCACCTATTTCGCGCGTCATCCGAACAAGGTCGCGTGGCTGATTCACCAGTACCGGGCCGCGTACGAGCTCTGCGGCACGCCCTACAGTGACTTCAGCCACACCGATCTGGACGTCGGTCTTCGCGACACGCTGATCCGCCTCGACACCGAGATGCTCGGCGAGTGCCGCGCCATCTTCACTAACGCGAAGAACACCGCCGCGCGGCTGGCGAAATTCAATGCCCTGAACGGCGAGCCGCTGTATCATCCTCCGCGTCTGGCGCCGCGGCTTCTGCCCGGTCCCTACGGGGACTACGTCCTGTCGGTCGGACGGATCGAATCGGTCAAGCGCGTCGATCTGATCGTGGAATCCATGCGCGCGGTCGACTCGTCTGTGCGGCTGATTGTCGCCGGCGAGGGGACGCAGCGCGCGCATGCCGAGCGGACGGCCGAGCGCGAAGGTGTGGCCGACCGCGTCACGTTTCTCGGTACGGTGGGTGATGACGACCTCGTCGCGCTTTACGCGGGCGCACTGGCGGTCGTTTATCCTCCGTACGACGAAGACTTTGGCTACGTGACGCTCGAAGCATTTCTCGCGCGCAAACCGGTCGTCACGTGCTCGGATTCCGGCGGCCCCAACGAGTTCGTCATCGACGGCGTCAACGGCTACGTG
>JAIVJE010000030.1 GCA_020200195.1 Acidobacteriota bacterium
TCATGACGTCGCGACATGCAGGCTAATAAACTGGCCGCCGTCGGCGCGTTCGTGATCGGAGGCCTCGTGCTGTTCGCAGTCGGCCTGTTTCTCATCGGCGACAGGCGGATGATGTTTTCGAACACCTTCGATATCTACGCCGAGTTCTCCAACATCGCCGCGCTCGAAAACGGCAGCACCGTCCGGGTCGCGGGAATGGACGCCGGGGAAGTCGAGACCATTCACGTTCCGACCGGGCCGACCGGCCGCTTCCGGGTCAAGATGCGGCTGCGCGAGGATCTGCGGCCGCTGATTCGGCTCGATTCAGTTGCCGCCATCCAGAACGACGGCCTCGTCGGCAACAAGTTCGTCCACATCGAGGCCGGCAGCGAGGGATCCGCCGCGGTTCTCGACAACGGCACGATTCAGAGCCGCGAACCGTTCGATCTTGCGAACGTGCTCGAGAAGATGAGTACCACGATCGACATCGTCAACACGACGATCGTCGACATCCACGGGCGGGTGCAGGAAGCGTTTGGCACGCTCGCGACGACGGCGACGGAAGCGCAGGCGCTGCTCGACGACATCGGTAAGGGAACGCGATCCATCACCGCCTCCACACAGCGCGTCACAGCGGACTTGAACGCCATCATCAGTGGCATTCGCGAAGGGCGGGGAACCGTTGGCAAATTCGTGACCGACGATGCGTTCTATCGCAGCCTGCAGGCGATGGCGGCCGATGCAGAGAAGGCGGTGGCGAGCGTGCGCGAGGCGAGCGAGCAGGCCAAGGGGGCGGTCGCCGATTTCCGGGGCGAAGGCGGCGCGGTGAAGGGCCTCGCCGGTGACGTCCAGCAGACGCTCGTATCGGCACGGGATGCCATGGCGGATGTCGCGGACACCACCGAGGCGCTCAAGCGGAGCTTTTTCTTCCGCGGGTTCTTCAATCGCCGCGGCTATTTCGATCTCGACGATGTCAGCGTGCAGCAGTATCGGGAAGGGGCGCTGGAGAGCCGCGACCGCAAGGTGCTGAGAATATGGCTCTCGTCACGCGTCCTCTACGAGAAGGACGCCAACGGCAACGAACGGCTCACCGACGGCGGAAGGGCGCGGATCGATTCGGCGATGTCGCAGTTCGTCCAATACCCGCGCACCACGCCGTTCGTCGTGGAAGGCTACGCGCAGCAGCCGTCTGGGGACACACGATTTGTGCTCAGCCGTACGCGAGCGAAGCTCGTCCGTGACTACGTCGTTGGCAAATTCGGGCTGGACCCCAATTTCGTCGCGATCATGCCGCTGGGCGCGGAAGCTGCGGGTAGCCCGGACGGTCAAACCTGGGACGGTGTCGCCCTGGCCCTGTTCGTCTCGAGGAAGTCATAGGACAGCCGCGGTCGGGTGGCACGTGGTTTGATTGAGACAATCCGGTTGGGACGGACGAGTGTGGATTCCGGACCGACCAAGGAGGCGGATGTGGACGAGCGATCGCGAGTGCTGATGGCCACCGTCATGGGTGCCGCTCTCGGAGGCGTCTGCGGGTGGTTGTATCTCACGGAGAACGGCCAGCGAGTGCGCGAACAGATTGAGCCGAAGCTCGATGATTTCATCGGCGAGATCACGCGCGTGCGCGGGACGGTTGAAAAGGCCCGCTCCGCCGCCAACGAAGGCTGGCGCTCGTTGAGCGAGCTTACCGGCAGCGGCCAGGGCCGCTGGTCGGCTTAGGAGGATTTATGCTGGATGGCAGTCTGGATACGACGAACACGATGCTCGGCATCATGGCGGTGGTCAGCGTCCTCGAGGCGTTGCTGCTCATCGGCGCGGGCATCGGCGGATTCCTCGTGTACCGCCGCGTGATGAAGTTGGTGACCGAGCTGGAAGCGCGTCAGATCGCGCCGGTGCGCGAGAAGGTCGACGCGATTCTCGGCGACGTCAGGGCCGTGACTTTGCGGGTCAGCCAGCAGACCGAGCGGGTCGATCACGCAATCCACGGTACGATGGAGCGCGTGGACGAAACAGCGGAACGGGTGAAAGGGTCCGTGCGTGACACGGTGGACCAGGCGGTCGGCGTTGTCCGCGGCGTGCGGGCCGTCATCATGTCGCTGCTGAGCAGTGACGCCCGGCCAAAACCTCCCGCGACGGCCGCGGGAGAGATCTAGCCGGCATCGATAACCAGGAGGATACATGGCGTACGAATACGATCGGCTCGAACGGGAAGACGGTGGTGGCTCGTTTCTGATGGGACTGCTCGCGGGCACCGTGCTCGGCGCGGGTCTGGGCATGCTGTTCGCACCGCGGGCAGGCTCGGAGCTGCGGTCCCAGCTGTCGGAACAGGCCGGGCGCCTGCGGACGACGGCGAACGACGGCTACCAGCAGGCGACGGAGAAGGTCAGCCAGATGGTGGACCGTGGTAAGGAAGCGTACGACCGGGCGCGCGGGACCCCCGGGTCCACCGGCGCGGGCACCGGAAACATCGGCAACATCGGTAACACCGGTGCCGGAACCGGCACGAGCAACTACTCCACGTCCGGCTCGACGATCAACCGCACCTAACGCGGACGGACGAGAGGGAGGAAGGGGCCTCTGCCCCTTTTTCCTCCTCGTGTGTACGGGAGGCGAGCCGGGACGCTTATGACTGAGGAGACGGCGGAGAAGGTCGCGAATACCCTGATCGGCGTCGCCGCTGTCGGGGTCGCGTACTACGTCCTGCGGACGCCCCCTCTGCGCCGCATGGCGTGGCGTCTCGCCGTCACCGCGCTGACGGCGACGGCCCCAACGTGGCTGGGCGGCGAAGTCCGGCGCGCGTGGGCGGAAAGCGGGCGTGGTCCTATATGATGACGCGGTGAGCGGGCAGGCCACGCGGGGCGCGCATCACTCCTCGTGGCTCTCGGTCCTGCGCCGCGCGGCCATGCGCGTGCGCGCCGAAGTCCAGCTGACCGGTCTGGCGATCTGGCGCGGCGTCACAGGCGTTTATCAAAGCGACGACCTCACCTTTGCGTCGTCGATCGCCTACTATTCGCTGCTCTCGTTGTTTCCGTTCTTCCTCCTGGCCTTCTCCATCATCGCCAACGTCACCAGCAACGAGTCAGACCGGGCGGCCGTCCTCGGGTTCGTGCTCCGCTATTTCCCTCAGAGGTTCGACTTCGTCACGACCCAGCTCGATTCGCTGCAGCAGGCCGGGCTGCAACTCGGCGTCGCGGGCAGCGTACTCATGGTGTGGGCTGCCATGGGCGTCTTCGGGGCCATCACCTCGGCCATCAACCACGCGTGGGGCGTGGAGAAGCAACCCAGCTACGTCAAGCACAAGCTGGTTTCGTTCGTCATGCTCGTCGTGGCGGGCCTGCTGCTCCTCGCCGGTCTTCTGCTCGTCAGCGCCATCAATATCGCGGAAGCCCGATGGTTCGCCGCCGTCGTCACACGCGCTCCGGGCCTGCTCGTCCTGCAAGGCTTCGCGCTGAAATGGGCGAGCACCGCGACGTTCATCTTCGTCGTGGGGCTCGTGTTCTACTTCGTTCCGAATGCGAAGGTTCGATTCGTCGACGTCTGGGTCGGCGCAGTCCTGACCGGTCTGCTCTGGCGCGCGGCGCTGGGCGGGTTTTCGTGGTACGTGCGGGATCTCTCGCGCTTCAGCGTGCACGGGTCGATCGCCGCGGTCGTCGTCTTTCTGTTCTGGATTTACATTTCCGCAGTCATCTTGCTGTACGGCGCCGAGGTCACGGCAGCGTACGCACGACTCCGGCGGCACAGACCTGACGAGATCCCCGCGGCCCCTGCACCGCGCGTCTGAGACCCATGCGCATGTATCGAATGCCGGTGGCTGTTACGGTGCTCGCCGTCAGTGCGACCACGGTTCTGGCCGTCAAGCTGATATCGGTCAAGGACGAGATCGAGATTGGGCGTCAGGCGCAGCAGCAGGTCAAGGCCGACGTGCCCGAACTCCGCGAAGCGAGCGTGCGCTCGTATGTCACGGGCATCGGTCGCGCGCTGACCACACGCGCCGCCGGGCCGAAGTACCCATACAGTTTTTCGGTCGCCAACTATCAGGAGATCAACGCCTTTGCGCTGCCCGGCGGCCCGGTCTGGATCAACCGGGGCGTCATCGAATCGGCGGCCACGGAAGCGCAGCTCGCCGGCGTCCTCGCCCACGAGATTGCGCACATCGCCCAGCGGCACGCGGCGGATCAGATCACCAAGAGCTTGGTGGCGAACGGACTCATCGGCTTGCTCGGTGCGGTGCTCGGCAACGACGGGCGCGGCTCTCGGGCGGCTCAGATCGGTGCGCAGGTCCTCGCCGGCGGCTACATGCTCAAGTTCAGCCGCGACGACGAGCGCGAAGCGGATACCGTGGGTGCACGAATCATGCGCCGCGCCGGCTGGGATCCGCGAGGGATGATCGAATTCATGGAGGTGCTGCGGCGCCAGCAGGGGCGCGATCCAGGCTCGGTGAGCGTGTTCCTGTCGACGCACCCCGCGCCCGCCGAGCGGGCGGCGCGCCTTCGCACGGAGCTCAAAAGCATGTCCGGCGGCCGCCGCGACACACCGCAATTCCAGACCGTGCGCGCGCGAGTGAAACGTCTGCCGCCGGCGCCCAGGATGGGGGGGAGGTAGGGCGTGCAACGTTCAACGTTCAACGTGCACTGTTCAACGTGCGGTGCGACGTGCTGTGTGCGACATGCTGCGTGCGACGTACGCCTGGACGTTGCACACTCAACGTTGTGCGTGACCGCGCAGGAGTAAGCACTTGCACCGGACCGTCGCACACAGCACGTCGCACGTCGTACGGTACGTTGAACGTTGCACTCTGAACGTTGCACGTGATCGTCGCACCGCACTCTGAACGTTGCACCCTGAACGTTGAACGTGCTCGCGCGCATGAACAAGCGCGCCCGTACATGACAGGGCAGGGAGGTCTCTCGACTCTCCCTGCTGCCGTTAGGCAGGAGGTGGTGGTGCGGATGGTTGCTCCCAGCGGAACGCAGGAGCGGCCGGGCCGGGGCGCCTTGCAGTGTCTATCCCCGACACCCTCCTTTAGAGCAACCGCTATGCCATCCATTTCCCAGTGATTTTGGGCCTGTGCGCGGTATTTCGCGGGCCTGTTGGCATCAGACGACCCTTGCCGACTTGCGCGTGGGTAGCCGGCTACACCCTTCGTAAACGGCTGAGCCTTGGTCACGTGTGAGATTAGAAGGCGGTTCCGAGGGCCTCGAGGGTGGTGTCCAGGGCCGTGTCACCGGCGGCGGCTGAGGTCGGCGCGTCAGGATGTAGTACATCGCGGCCGCGGATCTGGAAGTCAGTGCTGCGGCGCGCGGTCATTTCGAGACGTGTCCGCGGTGTGCTGCCGCGCTCGCCTCGGCGCGCCGTCTCGAAGTGGAGCTCACCGGGCGGCAGACGCCGGTGGCGCCGGAGCGGTTTACCACCACCGTCCTTCAGCGTATCCGTCGAGAGCAGTGGCGGACGGAGCAGAACGTGGACCGCTTGTTCAACGTCGCGATAGCGGCGGCGCTCGTACTGATGTTCGGTGGCCTGGCCGCCTTGTTGAATCTGAACGGCGTCCTCTCGGTGTCCGCGTCGGTGTGGACCCTGCTGAACGGTGTAGGCCGCACCGCCGTCGGTGTCGCCGCGCCATCGTTCGGCCTGTACATCGCGGCCGCCGGGCTGCTCCTGTCCGCGCTGGCGATGTGGTGGTGGGCGGACCGCTCGCTGGAGTTCTGAGTCGAGTCTCGGTCAGCGGGACGATTCACTGTCTCGGCAGGAACGCGGGCCGGTCACGATCGACCGGTGGTGCCAGCCGTTGTTCGGCGGGCTGCAGGCAGTTGTCGCACGTGCCGCACGGCTCCACGCCGTCAGTTTCGTTGAAGTACTCCAGCAGGAGTTTCCACCGACAGTCAGCGCTTTGGGCGTAGGACGCCATCCGTTGCAGCTTGTCGCGATCCGCCTCCTTGCGACTCGTGTAGAGGAGCGCCACCTCCTCGATGCGTGAGCCGTCGACAGTGTCCCCCACGAGCCTGAACCGGGACCCTCGGAGCTCACGGACCAGTCCAAGCTCCTTCATCATCGCCAGCACGGAACGGATCTTCGTCTTCGCGACGCCTGTGGCCTGCGCCTGTACCTCGGGTAGTGTGGCTGGAGCATCGGCAGCGCCGAGCGCGAGCAACGCGTCGCGCACAGCGACAATGTCGTCCGCGCCCGGGTATTTGCCGCCCATGAAAAACTGGTGCGTGCGTCGATCCTCGACTCTATAGAGAAGGATGCACTCGGCCGGGTCTCCGTCGCGGCCGGCGCGGCCGGACTCCTGATAGTACGCTTCCAGCGAACCTGGCATGTCGTAATGGACGACGAACCGGATATCTGCTTTGTCGATGCCCATCCCGAACGCATTGGTCGCCACGATCGCCTTGAGCTCGCCTGCCATGAAACGATCCTGAGTCTCGCGCCGGGTTCGAGCGGCCAGACCACCGTGGTAACTGGCCACCGTGAGGCCTTCCGCCTCGAGCGTCCTCGACACACTCTCGCAGTGCTTCACGGTCGCGACGTACACCAGACCATTCCCCGTGGTGTCGCGCAGGAGCCGCACGAGCCGCTGTTCCTTCGCCGTGTCCGTCGCGGTGTGGTGAACGCGGTAGTGGAGGTTTGGCCGGAACACCCCGAGGTTGAGCACCGCCGGGTTTCTCAACCCGAGCAGACGGACGACGTCCTCGAGCACGCGCTCGGTCGCCGTCGCGGTCAGGGCAAGTACCGGCGGCGATCCGAGCGCCTTCACCGCGGCCCCGAGGTTGAGGAAAGCCGGTCGGAAGTCATGTCCCCACTCGGAAAGACAATGCGCTTCGTCCACGACGAACAGATCGATCCGCGTCTCTTTCAGCGCGGCGACGAGGTCTGCGTTCTCCAGCCGTTCTGGCGTCGCGAACACGAAATCAATCGACCCGGCACGGACAGCCTCGAGCGTCGCCGCGACGTCACGCTCCGGCACGGTCGAGTTGATCTGACGCGCCCAGACGCCGAGCTCGTTCAACTTGTCGGTTTGATCTTTCATCAACGAGATCAGTGGCGAGACGACCACCGTCGTCCCTGGCAGGTGCAGCGCCGGAAGCTGATAGCACAGCGATTTGCCGGCGCCCGTCGGCATGATGGCCACAGTATCGCGGTGCGCGACGATCGATTCGATCACCTGCTGCTGGCCCGGCCGGAATTCGGAAAGCTTGAACGTGCCCCGCATGAGGCGCTTGAGAGCTGTGAGGTTGCGACGGGGCACACCGGCGACGTCAGCAAGGCACGTGCCGACGCTATACGACGAGACCGAGATTCTCCCGTCGAGCCGCGAAGATCCTGCGCGCAGGGATGAAGAGCAAATGGCCGATGACCGCCGCAACAAGGCACCACCCGGCGAGAAACACCGGTGCGAGCACCGGCTGATGCAGGACACGCGTCGCGGCGAGCGCTAGAAAGACAGACGGGAACCCGGCGGCAAGGAACGCCACGAGCCCGAGGAGTGCAGCGGCCCCGTGAGCATTGCTGCCACGGCCGATGCTGTTGAGGTCTACGGCGCGCGGAAAAATCGCGGACAGCATCGCGGCCCCTGGCGCGACCAGCGTGTACGTGGAGATCAGCGACAGCGGCACGCACAGCCACAGCGCGGCAGAGCCTCCGGGCACCGCGATCGCGGCCGCCAGCACACAGAACATCGCCGGCAGGATCGCGATCAGCCCGTTGCCGGCCGCCTTGCCTCTCAGATAGTCACGATCCGACAACGGCGAGAGCAGCGCGAGCGTCAACCCGGCCCGATCGATCGCGAACTGGTTCATCGCCAGGGGAAGGATCGACATGAGGCTCAGAAACGATCCGACGGACGCGAGGCTCACACCGCTCTGCAGCGATACGATCCAATGCCACCAGTCCCAGCGCATGAAGAGCGATTGCGATGGCACCCAGCGCGACGACCGGGCCGGCCGCCCGGACGACGTCGTAGCTCGCCGCCGCGCGAGTCGACGCGACATACAGCTCCGACGGCGCCGAAGCGAACGCGCGCTTCGCAACGTACACAGCCCACGCCGGGAGGCCGGTGGCACCAGCGTCTGTACCCTCGGATTCGCTTGCGTAGGAACCTCCGAGCACACTCGGCAACATACCCAAGAGGGGAATGATCAAGACGACACCGAGCGTCAGTAGCTCGCCCCGTCGCCGATCCCGCACCGCAAGGTGAATGACGCTGGTCGCCAGCGACGAAAGGCCGACGATGGAGGCCAGCATCAGGACGCCGCCGGCCAGCGCAGTAAGTGCGGCACTGAACGCGCCACCGGCCGCCAGACCTACCGGGAGCGCCAGGACGACGGGAATCAGGAGCAATGCCCACGGGTCCGCGAACGTGGCTGCGGCCTGCGATACGTACAACGTGTTTCGCGGGATCGGCAGCAGCAGGAGCCGGACAGGATTGGTGCGGTCGCCAATGGGCAGGAGCATCGGCCCTACCACGGCGAGCACACACGCCGCGAACATCATGTACCGGAGCGCTTCGAACGTCAGGGGCGCAGGATCGCCGGAGGCGAGCGCATGGCCGCTATACCCCGCGAGACCGGCGAGCCCGATGGCAGACGGGACCATGAGCGCGATCGCCAGAATCGGGCCGAGCTGCTCGATGGCAAGGGAGAATCGCTCGTCGGTGTCGCGCGCGCCGGTGCGCTCCATCGAGTTCACGAGGATGCGCCACCGCATCCACGCGAAGGCGCGCAGGATCCTTAACACCCCGTTCTAGATCCAGTCGAGCGCGGCAGGCGTCCGCGCCTCTCCGCCCACGAGCCCGATGAACAGCTCTTCGAGAGTCGAGCCGCCGCCCGCGCCGGCGTGCAGCTCCGCGATCGTCCCCTGCGCGACCATCCGGCCGTTGGCGATGACGCCGATGTGCGTAGACAGCCGTTCCACGATCTCGAGAATATGCGACGTCAGGAAGATGGTGCCGCCGCGTCCGACGAACGACAGCAGCAGATCCTTCATCTGGCGCGACGCCATCGCATCAATCCCTTCGAAGGGCTCGTCGAGAAACAGAAGCCGCGGCGCGGGGAGCAGCGCGGCCGCCAGCGACAGCTTCTTGCGCATGCCGTGAGAGAAGTCTGTGACGAGTGTGGTGCCGGCCGTTTTCAGATCCATGACTTCGAGCAGGTCGGATGAACGGCTGCGTGCCGTGGCGGCGTCGAGCGAATGGACCTGCGCAATGAACGTCAGCGTTTCCTGGGCCGTGAGGCGATCGAACAGCGCGAGGTCCTCGGGTACGACACCGACCCGCCGTTTGACCGACACCGGATCTGCGAGCGGATCGATGCCGAGAATCCGCATGCTGCCGGCTGACGGTTTCAACAACCCCGTCAGGCATTTGATCGTCGTCGATTTGCCGGCGCCGTTCGGTCCCAGAAACCCATACAGACTGCCCGCGGGCACGGCCAGATCGATGCCGTCGACGGCACGAAACGATCCAAAGTCGCGCGTCAGCTCGTGAGTTTCGACCGCCAGGTCCATGGGCGGCGATTGTATCGCGTCTCCCAGCTCAGCACTGACGTGCGTCGCGGCGACTGCCGCTTCTGACTGTCCCTCCTGGGTGTCCCCACGTCGATGGCGGGCCGTCCAGTCCGAATGCTGCGCGTGCGATCGTGTAGCATCAAAGCATGAAGACCCTGATCATCAGCGATGGCGCGCCGATGCCGGCGGCGTTGAGGGACGTCGTGCAGCGCGGCAGCACGGTCCTGCAGGAACGCCACGTGGACGAGCTCGACGCCTCGCGCATCGCACAGATGAATCTCGATCGCATTGTCTTCTGGTCTCCATCGGGCAGCGCGGCGCTCCGCGAGATCGCGCGGGATTGCGCGAAAGCCGACGCGGTGGAACGGCGCGAGACGATGGTGTACGTAGTGGGCGACGAGGGGATCACTCCTGAAAGTGTCCCCCAGCACGAACGGTTTGTCTGGCCACGCGACGAAGACCGGTTGAAGATGGCCTTCATGACCGGCGCATGAACATGAATCGTCTTTCGCGAGAGCGAAGCCCATATCTGCTTCAGCACGCCTCCAACCCCGTGGACTGGTATTCCTGGAGCGAGGAGGCTTTCGCACGCGCACGAACCGAAGACAAGCCTGTGTTCCTCTCGATCGGCTACTCCACGTGCCATTGGTGTCACGTGATGGAGCACGAGTCGTTCGAGAACGACGCAATCGCGCAGCTCCTGAACCGCGATTTCGTGTCGATCAAGGTCGATCGTGAAGAGCGCCCGGATGTCGATCGCGTATACATGGCGTTCGTGCAGGCCACAACGGGTGCCGGCGGTTGGCCGATGACGGTGTTCCTGACGCCTGAGCTCAAGCCGTTCTTTGGTGGCACCTACTTTCCGCCGTCCTCGAAATGGGGACGGCCCGGCTTTACGGATCTACTGGCGGAGCTTGCGAGAGTCTGGAAAGAGGACCGTCCGCGCGTGGAGCATGCCGCCGCCGAGCTGCTCGAACGACTGAAATTGGTCACGCGCACGACCGCTAAGACGCGCGTCGAATCCGCAGTGGCCGACGAGAGTGCGCTCGACGCAGCCATCGAGCAATACCAGATGGCTTTCGACCGGCGGCGCGGCGGCTTCGGCGATGCGCCTAAGTTCCCTCGTCCTTCCGAGTTGCTGTTTCTGCTCCGCGAGCACGCCCGGCGCCTGCGCGGCGGTTCCGGCGCCGCGGCGCCGCTGCTGATGGCCACAGACACGCTTCGCGCCATGGCGCTCGGCGGCATGCGGGATCACATCGGCGGCGGCTTTCATCGCTATGCAGTCGATGCCGAGTGGCGCGTGCCCCATTTCGAGAAGATGCTCTACGATCAGGCCCAGCTGTCGCTGGCGTATCTCGAAGCCGCGCAGGCCACTGGTGATCCGTTTTACGCCGCGGTGGCGGAGGACACGCTCCAGTACGTCATGCGCGACATGACGCACAAGGAAGGTGGCTTTTACTGCGCCGAGGACGCGGACAGCGTCCCGCCGGAAGAGGCCGCAAACCCGCAGGCGCGGCAAACGGAGGGTGCCTTCTACATCTGGCGTGACGCCGAGATCGAGGCGCTTCTCGGCGAGGATGCCGGCATAGCACGGCGGCGCTTCGGCATCGAGCCCGATGGCAACGCGCCCAGCGATCCGCAGGGGGAGTTCACGGGCCGGAACCTCCTCTACACGATCGCCGCGTTCGCGCGCGCCGCACGGATCCTCGACGGTGAGTCCTCGCAGGCTTACCTCCAGGCGGCCCGACGGGCGGCGTCCTTCATTCGGAACGCGCTGTGGGATCCGTCCACGCGCACCCTGCTCCGGCGGTTCCGCGAAGGAGACGCGGCGATCGATGGATACGCAGAAGACTACGCGTACCTGATCTTCGGGCTGCTGGAGCTCTTTCAGGCGGATGGGGATCCCGCGTGGCTCGACTGGGCGTTGATGTTGCAGGCGCGGCAGGACGAGCTGTTCTGGGATCCTGACGAGGGCGGCTGGTTCAGCACGTCTGGCGACGATTCTTCCGTTCTGTTGCGACTGAAAGAAGACTACGACGGCGCCGAGCCGGCGGCGAGCTCGATCTCGGTGTTGAATCTCTTGACCCTCGCCCACTTGCAGAGCAGCAGCGATGCGCTCGCCAAGTCGGAGCGCACGCTGGCGAGGTACGGGCCGCGGATCGGCGCGGCCGCACGTGCGCTTCCCATGATGCTGTGCGCCCTCTCGGCGTGGCACGCAGGGTACACACAAGTGGTCATCGCTGGGACGCGCAACGCGGCAGACACCGCCGCCCTGCACGCGGAGGCGGCGCGCCATTACCTGCCCTTCGGACTCGTCGTTCCTGTCGAACCTGGTGCCAGCCAGCGCACGCTCGGCTCGCTCATGCCGTTTCTCGCGTCGATGACGCCGCGGGATGGGCGCGCGGCAGCGTACGTCTGCCGGGAATTCGCCTGCCGGCAACCGGTGACCGATCCGCGCGAGCTCGAAGCGGAGCTGCGGATCCCTACCCATGTCTAGCGCGGTGACCATCGCTCTCTCCGGCGATCGTACGCGCGCCGCCCTTCGCCTGTTTCACCCGACAGGCAACATCATGACCGCGGATATGATCGGGGCGGTGCGCGCCGCGATCGAGAGCGCGTCGCGAGAGCCGCACCTCAAGCTGATCACGATCGCCGGCGAAGGCGCAGATTTCAGCTACGGCGCCAGCATACCGGAGCACCTTCCCGACCAGATTTCCCGCGTTCTGCCGCTGATGCATCAGCTCGTCGAGGATATACTCGACGCTCCGGCGCCAACCGCTGCCGTCGTTCGCGGACGCTGCCTGGGCGGCGGGTTCGAGCTCGCGCTCGCGTGCGACTTCATCTTCGCGGCGGACGCTGCCGTCTTCGGCTTGCCGGAGATCGCCCTGGGCGTGTTTCCGCCCGCAGCCGCCGCGCTGCTGCCGGCGCGCGTCGGCACCGCATTGGCCACACGCGCGATTCTGACCGGCGAGAGCCGCGCCGCTGCCGCCTGGCAGACGTGCGGCTTGATCGATTTCGTCGCGCCGACTGGGGATCTGGAGGCAGAGGTAGACCGGTGGTTCGACCGGCATCTGGCGGGAAAGTCCGCCGCCGCGCTTCGTCACGCGGCCGCCGCCGCACGCGCGGGGCTGCTCGCCCACGTGCGCGCCACGCTGCCCGATTTAGAGCGGCTATACTTGGAGGATCTCATGC
>JAIVJE010000274.1 GCA_020200195.1 Acidobacteriota bacterium
ACGGGCGAGTACGCTTGGGACGATGGAGACCACCACCGCGAAGCCTGCGCAGCCGCACGTCGAATTCGAGACCGCTCCCGACCGTTACCATCACTGGAAGCTCGCGTTCGATGGTCCGGTCGCCACGTTGTCGATGGACGTGCAGGAGGACGCCGGCCTGTCTCCGGACTACCGGCTCAAGCTGAACTCCTATGATCTCGGCGTCGACATCGAGCTCGCCGATGCCGTGCAGCGTATCCGCTTCGAACACCCCGAAGTCCACGCGGTCGTCATCACCAGTCTGAAAGAGCGGATCTTCTGCGCCGGCGCGAACATCTTCATGCTCCGCGGCTCGACGCACGGCTGGAAGGTGAACTTCTGCAAGTACACCAACGAGACGCGGCTCGCGATCGAAGATGCCAGCGCGCACTCCGGCATCAAGTTCCTCGCGGCGATCAACGGCATTTGCGCGGGTGGGGGATACGAGCTCGCGCTCGCGGCTGACGAGATTCTGCTCGTGGACGACGGGAATTCCGCCGTCAGCCTGCCCGAAACTCCCTTGCTCGGCGTGCTCCCAGGCACCGGCGGACTCACGCGCGTCGTCGACAAGCGGAAGGTGCGCCGGGATCTGGCGGACTTTTTCGGAACCGTGGCGGAAGGCGTCAAGGGACGTCGCGCAGTCGAGTGGCGTCTCGTGGACGCCATTTATCCAACCAGCCAGTTCAAGGAGCGCGTGGCAAAACGCGCGCACGAACTCGCAGGACTGTCCGACCGACCGTCCAGCGGTCCCGGGATCAAGCTCGGTCCGCTCGAGCCGGCCGTCACCGACGACGCCGTGAAGTATTCCAGTGTGTCGCTGGAGATCGATCGCGAGAAGCGCGCAGCGACGCTGACGGTCCGTGCGCCGCACGCCGAGGAACCGACGACACCGGAGGCAATTGCAGCCGCCGGCGATCGCTTCTGGCCTCTGCGTGCCTTTCGCGAACTGGACGACGCTCTGCTGCGCCTGAGGCTCAGTGAGCCATCGATAGGGACGGTGATTGTGAAGACCGAGGGTGATCCGGCACGCGTGCTCGCGGTCGACGAGACGCTGCTCCTTCACCAGACAGACTGGCTCGTCCGCGAGATCGTGCACTTCATCAAGCGGACGCTGAAGCGGATGGACCTGACCTCGCGCAGCTTCTTCGCGTTCATCGAGCCGGGGAGCTGTTTCGTCGGCACGCTGTTCGAGCTGGCGCTCGCGGCGGATCGCTCGTACATGCTCAACGATCCCGATCGCCCGAACATGATCATGTTGTCGGGGATGAATGCCGGCCCGCTGAAGATGAGCAACGGCCTGACCAGACTCGAGACCAGGTTTCTCGGCGACCCTGAGCGGGTCAAGAAGTTGCTCGACGAAGGCAAGGGCTACCACGCGGAGGAGGCGCACGAAGCCGGGCTGGTGTCCTTCGCTCCTGACGAGCTCGATTGGGACGACGAGATTCGGCTGGCGGTGGAAAGCCGGGCGGCGTTGTCACCGGACGCTCTCACCGGCATGGAAGCCAACCTGCGCTTCCCAGGGCCGGAAACAATGGAGACCAAGATCTTCGGCCGCCTCACGGCGTGGCAGAACTGGATTTTTCAGCGGCCGAACGCCGTTGGCGAACATGGAGCCTTGACCGCCTACGGTTCGCAGTCACGGCCGGAGTTTGATTTCAATCGAACGTGATACCGAAACGCGCCGACGGCGGAACTCAACGTACGCGAAGCCACGAAGTGCGGTCGTGTGATGCCGTGGGCCCGTAACAGTGAGGATGTTCCATGATTTCAGCGGAAAGAATCCCCAACAACGTCGGTCTCTCGAGTAACAAGCGGCTGCAGCGTGCCCTCGAACATTGGCAGCCGGCATACATACAGTGGTGGAAGGACATGGGACCGCAGGGATTCCAGGACTACCACCAGGTGTACGTGCGCACGGCCGTCAGCGTAGACCCGTCCGGCTGGGCACACTTCGAATACGTGAAGCCGTCGAGCAGCAGCGGTGGCTCGGGCAACGCTGCCCGAGCATGTACGACCTCAGGAATTTGTTTCAGGTGAACGTCGAGGAGGGACGCCACCTCTGGGCGATGGTGTATCTGCTGCACTCGTATTTCGGCCGCGATGGCCGTGACGAAGCGGAGGAACTGCTGGCGCGTCAGAGCGGCAACCGCGATAAGCCCCGCATTCTCGACGCGTTCAACGAGCCGATCGAGAACTGGCTCGACTTCTTCATGTTCACGATGTTCACCGACCGCGATGGCAAGTCACAACTGCTGTCGCTCTCGGAGAGCTCGCTCGACCCGCTGTCGCGGACGACGCGGTTCATGCTGACGGAGGAAGCGCACCACATGTTCGTCGGCGAGACGGGGATCGCGCGCATCATCGAGCGCACGTGTCAGCTCCTCGGGCAGGCCGGCTACTCGGGCGACGTGCGCAAGCTCGGCGCGATCGACATCCCGACGATCCAGAAGTTCATCAATTTGTGGTTCAGCCTGAGCCTCGATCTGCACGGGAACGAGATTTCGACGAACGCGGCGTCATATTTCGCCAACGGCTTGAAGGGGCGGGCGCAGGAAGAGAAGTGGGACGATCACCTCGCCGCTGAGAAGATGTACGAGCTCGACATGCCGGCAGACGGCCGGCTGGAGCGCAAGGCGATCCCCATGCGGACGGCGATGAACGAAGTGCTGCGCGACTGGTACGTCGGTGATTGCGAGGCCGGGGTCCAGCGTTGGAACGAGTGGCTGCCCGGACCCAAAGACCGCGAGTATCTGCTCAGCATCATGGCCGCGCCGGTGTACGAACCTGGAAAGTTCGCCAACTACATCGCGCCGCCGCTCCGCGGGATAAACCGCATGCCGATCAACTATGAATACGTGAGAACGGAGGCTTAGGCGGGACGAGCCCAACGCCTGCTTGAATGCCCACGATCACATATTCCACGGCAGACGGCGTCGCCACCATCGAGCTCAACGATCCGCCGGCCAACACGTACTCCTACGAGATGATGCGGGAGATTGACGCCGCCGTGCTCGAGGCGCGCATGGACGTGTCGGTGCACGTTCTCGTCATTCGCGGCGCGGGAGAGAAGTTCTTCTGTGCCGGGGCGAACATCCGCATGCTCAAGAACGCCGATCCGGACTTCAAGTACTACTTCTGCCTGCATGCCAATGAAACGCTGAACCGGCTCGAGCAGACGCCGAAGCTCGTGATCGCCGCGTTGAACGGACACACCGTCGGCGGCGGCCTGGAGGTCGCGCTCGCCGCAGATATCCGCATTGCGCGCCAGGGCGGAGGTAAGATCGGCGTTCCGGAGGTTGCCCTCGGCGTGCTGCCAGGCACCGGCGGGACCCAACGCTTGGCGCGTCTGATCGGCAAGGCGCGCGCGATCGAGCTCATGGCGACCGGCCGACTGATGCCCATGGAGGAGGCGTGCACACTTGGCCTCGTCAACCACGTCTGGGGCCACGCGGAACTCGAGGGACGTACGTTTGCGGATGCGATTGCCGACTACGCCCGGCTTTTCACGCCGCCGCACAAGGCAAGCCGGGCGGTCGGCCGCATGAAGCGCGCCGTGCAGTCCGGCGCCGAGGCGGGATTTCTCGAGGGCCTGTCGATCGAGCGCGAGCTGCAGCAGTTGCTGTTCCAGAGTGAAGACGCGAAGGAAGGGCTTGCGGCCAATCTGGAGAAACGGAAGCCCGAGTTCAAGGGACGATGAACATGCCAGCCACGACCGTCGAACAGAAGCAGCTCCTCATCAACAATGAGTGGCGACCGGCATCTTCCGGCAAGACGATGGAGGTGATCAACCCGGCGACCGAAGAGGTCATCGCCGCGGTTGCGGCCGCCGACGCAAAGGACGTTGACGCTGCCGTCACTGCGGCTCGCGCCGCGTTGACCGGGCCCTGGGGGCAGATGTCGGCGCGCGAGCGCGGGCGGCTCGTCCACAAGCTGTCCACGCGATTGATGGAGCGCGCGGACGAAGTTGCGCGGCTCGAGACCCTGCACAACGGCAAGCCGATCAGTGAATCCCGGAACATCGAAATCCCTGCGGCGGCCGAATGCTTCGAGT
>JAIVJE010000319.1 GCA_020200195.1 Acidobacteriota bacterium
CTCGATCCCGAGTGGCTGCAACGCGCGATGAACCCAAAACCCATCGCGTCCAGCTTCATAGCAACTCACCACCCGCGCCGTCGACGCCAGCGCGAAGCGCTGACGCGCCGCGCGCACCACACGCGCCACTGCGGCAAGATCGGCACTGGGGATCGTCTGCAGCCACGGCGTCACGCCGAAGCTCGACGTCATCGCCAGCTTCCAGTCCTTCGTTCCGAGCTCAAATGCGACATACAGAACGGCTTCGTTTACACTCACCTCAGAGCGGACTGCTGCGACCATCTGTCTCCTCCTGGCTTGGAATCTAGAAGGAGCTTACTCGCGACGGCCCGCTCTCATAGTCTCTCCGTGGTTGATCTCTCCGTGCCCTCCGATCCCTTCATTTTGTTGTCGTTGGCTGAGCGCAGGGACATGCGCGCATCCGCGCAGGAGGAGAGCCGACTTGTCTCCGCTGCTTGCTAGTGTCCCGAATCAGAAATACGTCGCCATTTTCCGAGCGGGGCATCCCGGCTGGCCGTGTTGCTTCTCCCTCGAATATGCCCAATATTCTCGGTCGTCGCGCCTTGCCATCCGCGCGCCGCGCCCGGAAAATTTGGCAACGTATTTCTGATTCGGAACACTAGTGTCTAGGACACTAATCCGCGCGGAGCGCCGCCAGCGGATCGACCGTCGTCGCGCGCCGCGCGGGCACGAACGAGGCCAGCAGCGAGATCAGGATGAGTAGGACCGCGACGGCGGCGTAGGTAAGTGGGTCGAACGGACTGACGTCGAGGAGGAACGTCCGCAGCAACTGAGCGAGGCCGCCTGCAAGCAGGACTCCCATGACGACGCCGATCAGCGCCACGCATCCACCGCGCATCAGCACGGCTCGAATGATGTCGGCTGCCCCGGCGCCAAGCGCCATGCGCACGCCGAACTCCTGCGTGCGCTGGCTGACGTGATACGCAATCATCCCGTAGAGACCGATCGACGCCAGGAGCACGCCCAGCCCGCCGAAGAGACCCGTCACCAGCGCACCGAGCCGGAAGATGGCGAACGCGTTACCAGAGTCGAGATAGTCGCGCATCGTCCGAACGTCGTAGGTCGCGACGTCGGGCTGTACGCGTCGTATCGTGTCCCTTACCACGGAAGACATGTCCGAGGGCGGGCGTGTGGTCCGAATCGCAATCGTTGCTGCTGAGGGAATGTCTTGTGCCAGCGGCCTGAAGACCATCCCGCTCGGGGCTTCCCAGACAAAGTTGTACTTGCCATCGCGCACAACGCCCACCACGTCGAGCGTGTCGCTTTCAATCCTGAGACGACGGCCGATGGCGGTCCGACCCGGCCAGAATTGCCTCGCGAGCGTTTGATTCACGATCGCCACAGGCGCGCCATCCGCGTCGTCGCGATCGTCGAACGCACGGCCCTCGACCAGCGGCACCCGGGCAGCGGCAAAGTACTCCGGACTAATCTGCGCCGTGAAGGCCTGGGGAGTCTCCCCGTCCGCGACCGGAAGCTGGTCCTCGGGATAGAGGTTGGTCGTGTCGTACACAATCGCAAACGGAGGCCAGGAGATCCAGGCGGCGAGTTCCACACCGGGCAATGCGACGACCCGATCCCGGACGTTGCGGTAGAACGCCAGCCGTTGCGCCGGATCGTATCCCTGCATGCCGGGATCCGTTGACGCGAGCAGAACGCCCTCAGGCTGGAAGCCAAGGTCGATGTCGTCCGCGCGCGCGAGACTGCGCGCGAAGAGGCCGCCGATGACGAGGAGCGTCAACGATAGCGCGACTTGCGCGACCACGAGCGCGCCGCGGAGTCCGCCGCGTGATTCCCCCGGCGTCCCGCGGCCACCGGTCTTCAGCAACGCATTTACGTCCGCGCGAACGGCATACAGGGCCGGTGCAAGGCCGGACACGATCCCCGAAACGATGGCGACGCCTAGGGTCGCACCGAGCACGCGCAAATCGAGACTGAGATCCGGACGAAAGTTGGCGATTGAGGTCATCTGGGCGAAGAACTGCTCGAGGCCGCGCATAGCAAGCACCACGACCGGCACGGCGACGGCGCTGCCCATCAACGCCAGGGCGAGACTTTCGGTGACAAGCTGACGCGCGAGACGCCCGCGCCGGGCTCCGAGCGCGGACCGGAGCGCGATCTCACGCCCGCGTCCTGCGGCGCGCGCCAGCAGAAGGTTGACGACGTTCGCACTCGTAATGAGCAATAGCAGGATCGCCAGCGCCGCCATGCCGATGGCGATCACCCGGAAGAATGGACCGATGCCTGGATTCGGGCGGGCATGCGTTTCCGGAACCACGAGCAGCGTTACGTCTTTGTTCGTTGAGGGATGCTGCCGAGCCAGATCGGCGGACGTGATCTGCAGCGCGGCACGCGCCTGTGCGAGGGATACTCCCGGCTTCAGACGACCGAGCACGGTGAGCTGGTGCGCGTCGCGGCGTTCGAGGATGGATGTGCCTGACGTGTACATCAGGTCGTCGATCATCCACAGCGGCACGTAACCTGAAACGCGAATCAAGGCGTCAGTCCCCTTGAACGAAAGTGGCGTGACACCGATGATGGTGAACTGCCGGCCATTCAGGCGCGCACTCCGGCCGACGACCTCAGGATCGCCGCCGAACTGGGACCGCCAGTAGTCGTGCGCCAGCACCAACACGGGCACATCCCCCCGTGCGCGACCTTCTTCTGGGTGAATCAAGCGGCCCAAGGCCGGTTGCACGCCGAGCAGGGAAAAGTAGTTGTCGGTGACCATGCCCAGCGTGACGCGCTCGACACCGCGGCCGGCGTCGAGCACCGCGGGTCGCGGCGCGTAGCCGAGCAAGTCCGTAAAGACTGCGCCCTCACTACGGTAGTCCTGCAGATCGGCAAACGATAGCCCGTGCGGCACGGCTGCATGCCGATCGCGCGTGCTCAACGACATCAGCTCCGCGGGGCGGTCGACCGGCAGCGGCCGGAGCATGAAGGCGTTGACAATCGTGAACACTGCGACGACGGCACTGACACCGATGGCGAGGGTCAGGATGGCCGCGGCCGCGAACACCGGCGTGCGGCGCAGCGTGCGCAGGGCATACCCGACGTCCTGCTGGAAGATGGCCAGGTGCTCGCGCGGCGCCATCGTAAACACATCGCGGGTCGTCTCGAACCACAATCGCGCAAGCGCGGCCATGCTTCCCTCCTGACGCACCTCGTGACGCTGATCGCGAAACGTCTGCTCCATCTCGCGCCCATAGTCCGCCCGGAAGTCGAAGGGAAACACCCGCAAGAGCGCGCGGAACAGGCGATCGGTGCGAGACGGCGGGCGGCCAGGCATGCCTGCTACGCCAGCCCGCGACGGCGCACCAGGTTCTTCGCCCGTGCCATCTCGACGATTGACTCCAGACGCGCGATCTCCGCGGCTGCAACTCGGCGGCCGAGCGGCGTCAGCCGGTAGTACCGGCGGCGTTCGTCGTCGAGCGCCGGGTCGGGGCGCTCATCGCTCTCGACAATCAGGCCATCCGCAGTCGCCCGCTTGACGAGCGCGTAGAGCGTGCCCGCGCTCAGGCGTACGTCGCCGGCCGTCCGGCGGGCGATTTCCTTCAGGATGGCGTAGCCGTGCTTGTCGCCGTCGGCGAGCGCCACCAGCGTGTGGAGCACGGGTGGCGTAAGCGGCAGAAAGTGATCAACGGAACGGGTGCGCGATGTCATGGATGCCTCGTCTGGCGGATGTATCCTACGCCAGACGTCAAACTATAGCGTTATACGCTACATAGTCAAAGACGTTCGGTGCTCACCGGCGCCTGGGCTGCCCGGGCCGATGTGTTCAGGGATGGATGTTGGTGATCTTGTAGAGGCTGATCCGGTTCTGGCTGTCCAGAAGTGCCAGGCCATCGAACCCATTTACCAGAGGAGAAAATGCATCTTCGTGCACGACGACGTGCGTCACGCCCGCCTCGCGGAGGGCGCGCAGAGCTTCCTGCGAGGGAAACGTCGCGAGGACATCAAGGAAGTGGAAATAGGTCGGAGGAATGAAGGCGCTGTAACCGTTGATCAACGGCTTCCAATGCTTCGTCGAGTTCAGCATGTAGGGCGCGTTTGCGAAGTAGATGCGGCTCGGATACAACGGAAACTCGACGATGGCCGCACGACGTTCGGCTGCCAGCCGGTCGTAAACAGGAGAGATTCCCTCGAAGCGGCGGTAATGCAACGGTGCCCGCCATGCCTCCAGGTTGACGACAATGACTGCGCCGATCGATGCCGCCAGCAGCCAGCGCCTTCCACGCCATCTCGTCCGCAGAAAAGCGACGCCATATGCGGACAGTAACGCCGTAGCGACGATGACCAGGTAGCCAAGTCTATTCGTCCCGCGGATGCCTTGCAGCAGCGGCAGGGCCCGATAGAGCATGGAATAGCCCGGCACCAATGTGCCGAAGGACAGCAACAGGCCGACGATTCCGACTGCCAAACACATTCGGGCGCGCAGGTCGCGCAAGACGGGGCCTGTAACCACCGCCACTATTGCGAGGGCGAGTGGCAGAACGCCGGGAAACAGCGCGGTGCTCGCGCGTGCGTAAAATCCCCTGCTCCAGGTCGAATAGTGCAGGCGGCTGGCAGTAGACAGGTAATCGTTCACTGAGGCTGCGTAATCGCTGACCTCCGACAACGGCCGCGTGAGGCCGTATTCGACGCGCGCGTGATAGTACGGAAGCAGAAGCGGAAATATGCAAACAGCCGAGACGGCGCCGGCCACGATAAGAGCCCACATGACGCGGCGGAAGCGCTCCCCCATCCAATCCGAGGGTCGCACAACGACGGCGGCGGCCATCGCCGCGAGTGTAAACACCATGTGATAGTTCGACGTGAGCGCCGCGAGGACGAAGAACGCAGCGAGCAGCAGCGCGTTGCCGGACGTAGGGTGGCGGAGAACACGGTCCAGGGCAAACAACGTCAAGACCAGGAATTCCAAATGCGTCGCATGCAGGTGCGGCAACCGCGTCAGCGTATGCGCGTTGAACGCCATCACCGAACCTGCGACGATGGCCGCCGTCCAGTCGTTCGTCCAATGGTGGACAACAAGGCTGGTCACCCATCCCGTCAGGGTGAACCCGGCAAGCAACAGCAGGTTATACACGAGCACCGGCGACGCGCCGAGCCAGAACAGTGGAGCCCCCATGATCGCGAGCGTGAAGAGATGTTCGGAAAACGCGAGCGTGTGTTTTGCCGGGTAGAAGATGTTCGCGTCGAAGAGTCTCAGCGGATCGCGAGGGAGTTGATGCGCCACCCAGGCGAGCGACCATTCGATGAGGAGCGTATCGCCGTTGTCATTGCGCGACAGCGTGCCAGGGTCGGTCGCCAGGGGCCACGTGTGCGCGACGCCGAGCGCCAGGAAAAGAAAGAATGCTGCGACGAACGGTCGACGCATGAAACACTCTACGAGTGTCAACGTCTTCTGACTCTACTACGTTCACGCGCGTGTTGCGTCGCTTGGACGAGGGCGGATGACCCACAATGAAATCGTTCTCCACGCCGTCCCACAAAGAATTATCGTTTAGCTGTTCGCGCGTCCGCCTTATGCCTCGCCAGGGAGAGCTGTGATGGAAGCACACCACGGGATGCTCATTCGCGTGCAATCTGAATGGAACGGGTGGCGGAATGCAGAAGTCAGATTCCACGACCTCCAGAGTGTCCATTGGCTCCAGCCAGACCAGGCGCCGCACCCGCTCTTGCACAGCTACATTTTCTGCACGAACCTCGTGACTGGGAGCATTCCGCACAATTGCGATCCTGCGTCGGCACCTCATCCGCTGCTCGTGTGCATCCTCAAGAGGCACGCGATGCCCAGCGCCTACGCAGAGCTCGCGCGAAGCGCTGTCGAACAGCGCGCATCGCCACCGACTGGACGCGTCTCTGACCAGAGTTCTGATATGGAAAGACCGTTAGTCAACCCCTGAGGATACGGCCTGTGGAATGTGGGCGCGCGTTCTGTGCGTGTCCACATTCCCACAGGCTCTTCGGTGTTCTGATCGCGGCGGCACGTGCAGTTGATGCATCCGTGCTCCGCGCACGTGCCGCACGATTCAATGACTCTCTTCTTGAGCGCCTCGCGGGCCCGCAACACGCGCACCGCGGCGTTGCTGGTCGACAGGCCCTTCTCGTCGGCGAACGCCTTGACCGGTTTGCCGCCGACCTCGATCGCCAGCAATGCCTCAGCGTCCTCCGGTTTTAGCGTGGATGCGAGACGCGACACGCACGCGCAGATCTCCGCCTCCATCTCTCGAGTGGGTCTCTCCTGCGTTTCGAGATCGCGTGCAAAGGCTTGGTGCGCGCGGTCAGCTGCGCCACGTCGCCGAAACTGATCGACGGCCGCATTGCGCAGAGTCCGGTAAAACCACGGCACGATCGCCTCGTCGGCCGGTGCCTGCTCTGGACGCGCAACGACCTTCGCGAACGCATCCTGGAGGATGTCTTCTGCAAGGGCATGGTCCCCCCCCGCCGCTCGAGGTAGCGCAGGAACGCGCGGTGGTTCTCGAGCAGCGTCACGGCCGGCGGGGCAGCCGTCTCCGTATTCATGAGATCAATGATACCGCTCGTCGATCCGGGCTCAAGTATCCTGACGTTGTGCGGGCAATTCTGTGGATGATCGGAGCAGTCGCGAGCTTGACATTCTTCGCTTGCGATGAAACACCTGTGTCTCCAAGCCAATCAACTTTCGCTACCGTCCGAATCGTGTTTCTTGGATCGACCACACGGCGATCCGATCTTCCTGCCTCGGCGCAATCGTGCGTTGCTGGCGTCGGGTCCACGCACATTCACCCGAGCTGGCGAAGTTTCGCGGGCACAGCGCTGCAACCGGTTCCGCCAGACCGGTACGAGATCACGTTCAACGATGTCCCGATTGGAGCGCGCGTTTCGTTCAGAGTCAATGACCAGAACTCGTGTGATGAAAACGCGACGGGAGCCGTCACGCGCAATGTGTTCGCGAACGACGTCAGGCTGGTCCAGAACACGACGACGCCAGGAAATGGCGACGAGCCAGGGTACGCGCTGACCGTCGCAGCCAACGGGACTACCCGTCAATAGGTACGGCCGCCGCTAGGCGGCGATGCGTTCGGGCTTCGCAGCAGCGATCAGTTCGAGCGTTCCGAACATCGTACTAAATCGGCGTGTCGGGTGGACGTCGGTGAATCCAGCGTCGATGCACAACTCGGGGAGCCACCCTTCGAGGTTGTCAGCGATTCGATCGCTGCGCTCGAATGAGCCGAGCATTACCGACGCAATGCGCATCGATTTCGTGTGAGGCCGTCCCCAATCCGCGATATGTAGCTCCCCGCCGGATCGCAGCACTCGATACGCCTCGGACAACGTGGCGATCTTTTCGGCATGCGTAAGGTGATGGAGCATCAGCGTGCTGAACACGTGATCGAACCATCCGGATCGAAACGGCAAATCGTTAGCGAGCCCCGCGACAAGCCGAACGTCAGCGCCCACTCGCGCGATCTTGTTCGAGGCGAGCTCCAGTATCGAGCTGTCGCCGTCTATACCGCAAAGCACAGCAATCGGTTGCGATCGGAATGCTTCGAGCAGTAACGTGCCTGTTCCGCAGCCGATATCGAGGATGCGCACTCCAGGTGCGAGCCGGGCCTGTTCCAACAGCTGACGCCTGAACGCGCCCTCCGGCATCGTCAGCCGAAATAATGGATCGTACAGTCGGTTCAGACTGCGTACGCCAAGCGCGTAGACGTACCGTCCGGGAACGTCACCGGCCAAGATCGCACGGGGTCCCTCCGAGGGCGATTGGAGGGCCGACCGTCTTCTGAAGCGCTTCAACAATGTCGGCAGCGCACCCGACGTACAGGACGATCATCGCGTCCTGCTGTCGAAGAGCTACAACAAAACGATCGAGCGTCGTCGAGGATGTGGGTTCGACCGGAGTACTGCAGGAGACGAGCAGAAAAGCCAGAACCGATGACGCCAGAGCCTTGATCCGCATGATGTGTCACCTCGTCGGAGGCGCGATGTCATTGTAGCAACGCATCGACACCGTCACAAAAGCCAACTCACGCCGCCGAGAAAGGCGCCGCACGTGACGGCTCCGAGGAGCAGCGCGATCACTCCGCCCTGACGTTTGGCTTTCAAGCGGTACCACATGAGGTAGCTGCTGAACACCATCACGATCAGTCCCGCCGCGACAGCATCCATCGAAAACGCCCACACGTTGGTTAGCATCCAATGGCGCGCGTTGCGCGTGTCAGCCGCGCGTACACCAGGAACGTGTGAAGGACGTGCATCACGCCCCAGGCGTTCACTTCGTTTCGCTGCACTCGCGCGGTCGGATCCGAGCTCGACCTTCACGTCGACGACGAGGCCGGGTCGACTGACCTGGAACGCGAACGGTCCGCCTGCTGGTTGTGCAGCCGGCCACTGACTCTCGCCTGCGACGTCCAGCTGCCGCATCAGATCGTGCGCGCGATCCACCTCTGACGTACCGGACGGAACGTTACCTGCTGCTCGGTCGTACGCTGAACCCGATTCGGCCAGAATTGCGCGAACTGCCAGCGCGGGTGGTTCAGCAGCAACCCGGTGAAGACGAACAGCCAACAGAAAGAACAGCAGGTACAGCCCTGTGAAGTAGTGGAGACGGCGATTCCAGACGACGAACACGTCGGCTCCTCGGCGCTCGCGGCGCTCCGGAACTGCGACTTCAAGCGGCGATGACATACACCAGTCCGAAAAAAGTGCCCGCGCCCGCAAAGATGAGGAGCAGCCCGATCGTGCGCTCCGCTCTCAACGCGGTCCACAGGTAAATGCCGCTGACCGTGATGAACAGCAACACGTACGCTGTTGCATCGGCAAGCAGCCTCCAGACACGTATCAGCCCCGAGTTGCCGCGAACGTCGGCGTTGTGCGCTCCCCGCATCTTGTGCAGGTACACGAACGCATCGCCGAGCGACTGCCGCCGTGACGTCACGGTCGCGGTCCCGCGTTCGTAATCCAAGTCGACGATGGTGTCTCGGTCCGGCAGACGAACGGGAACAACGAGACGGTGGCGTCCTTCGAGATAGCCGGGTCGCGGCCATGATGCGAGCCGACTGACGTCCGTGTCAATTCTTCAGTTACCGCGACGGCTGGTAGCTGCCGTACAAACAAGTGGCCGGCACCGAGCCGGCCACTCGAGTAACGTCGATCTGTATCGCTAGCGGATGCTGCCAATCAGCATAAGTTGAGCATAAAGGGCCCATCTGCACGGCAAAGTAGTAGACGGCAGCACGCTTCTCCACGTAGCCGACATACCAGTTCGACGTCTCCTCGCCCGATGGCTGGCACGCTCCTGTTTTCGCAGCGAGACGCCATGATGGAGTCTCCTCGCCGATCATGATCTCCTTGGTCAGCTTGATAGCACGCTCCGACAAACCGAGCCTCCCCTCGTAAAACCGCCGGAGGAACTCGACCTGCTCGTTCGCCGAGATCCGAAGGGACCCGTCGAGCCAGAACGGGCCGCCGGCTGCGTCCAGATCCCCACTGGTGTCAGCGTTTCCATACTGAAAGCGCTCGACAAACTGCCGCTCGGCGGGCATTCCGAGTCGGCGTGCCAGCTCCTGGTAGTACCACACGGCGGATGCCTTGAACGCCCCGCGCAGATCAAAGTCGCGAGCCCAGTTGTTCGATTCCTTCAATGCGGGATCGTACTTAAGCGTGAAGGTCGGATCCGGCGCGACACCCGACTCTAGCAAGATCGCCGTGTGCGGGATCTTGAACCTCGAGCAGGGCGCGAACCGTTCCGCGGCGCGTTTCGGGTTGAAGCGAAGGTACTCGCCGGTCGTGGCGTTCAAGAGCACGAACGTTCCGTTTAGTCCCTGGAAGTGGCGCGCCAGATCGGGCGGCGAGGGCGTCTGTGCAACAGCCACCGTCACCGGAACGCACACGACGAGCAGCGCGAATCGCATGGCGAATAATAGCCGAGCGGTGAGGCCGCAGGTCTGACGAATCAGAGGCGCGCGGCGGGCGTCGTTGGAGCCGCTCATCAGCATTTCACACCAATCACGACTCCGATAGACCAAGAGAGCTTCACCGTGTCGATCCCTGCCCTGGCATCAAGCGCCGCGAGCAAAGCGTTTACCTTGGGCGCGTGATCGGCGGGCCAGTAGGCGTTCACAGCATGTCGTCAATCACGTACATGCCTCCATGCTTCAGCAGGGCGAGCGCGTGTTCCAGATGGGTGTACTTTCCGGGCCACGCATCTGCGTAAATGAGGTCAAATCGCGTTTCGCTCCTTTCGAGGAACTCCCCACCATCGCCGAGAACAAATGTCAGCCTGGCGTCAGGCTCGAGTTCTTCTCGGGCGATCGCCTGCGCACGCGGATCAATGTCAGCGGAGATCAGACGGCTGCCGGTGCTCATGCCATCCAGCAACCAACAGGTGCCCAGGCCACATCCAGTTCCAAGTTCGAGAAACGAACCGCCAGGCTTCGCTCTCGCAAGCGTGCGCAGTAAGGCCCCTGTGAGCACGTCAGAGTTCATCGAGAATTGCAGCGTCTCGGAACGCGCGAGAACGCTCTCGTACTTTGGCGGCCGGCGTGTAGCGGCAGCGCCAAGCATGTTGCTTTACCATCAGGCGTTTCCGAACGCGGCGTGGTAGCGGATCGTGCCCGACTTCCCGCCCAAGACGCCTGGCAGAAGTTCGAGCGCCATGAAGACCTCGTCGGGCACGTCGTACTCACAGCCGATTCCGAAGCGCGACGCCGGTACGAAGCCGAAACGCGGGTAGTACTCGGAATGGCCAAGAACGATGACCACACCGTAACCGAGCTGCTTACAACCCTCAAGCACGAGCGCAGAACCGATCCCTCGACGCTGTTGCGCTGGAAGCACGGCCATCGGCGCCAGTCCCATGATCTTCAGCTCTGCGTGACCCGACAGGGTGACAGGCGTAAAGAGGATATGACCGATGATGGACTCACCATCGTGGGGAACGAGCGAGACGATAGGTTCGGCCCGCTCGCGCAACGCATCAACGAGATCGGCCTCCGTGCTCATCTCGAACGCTGCCTGATTAACTGCCCGGACCGCATCGGCGTCTGTCGGTAGCTCCCGTCGAATCTCCATTAGCGACTCAGCGCGCCTCTTCGCGGCAGTCGGTACTCGATCGTCAGCGAGGCGCCGCTTCCAGACGGCGGGCTCTCGATCACCCGGTCTCCATTTTCCATTGCACTTCGCATCACTCGGCAGCAAACCGGCATTTTGTGAGAAGGGCCAGGATACCCGCCAACCGCCCGATGTAATTCTCCAGCATTGAGGAGTGCGTTACCGGCTGCGGTTGGTGGGTCTCGCGTACCAGTCGTACGCTTTACGAGTTTCCGGAATCCAGTGCGCAAGAAACTCCGCGTCCCTCCTGCCGCGTAGGAGACCCAGCTGACGCATGAACTCTCGGTACCCCTCCGACGGCTGTCGCGTGTCACTCGCCACTACGAGGGCGCTGCCCATGAACTGGCCGAGTGTATAGGTGTCAACGCAGAGGCGACCAAGAAAGTCGCCGATGACAGCTCGATGTAGATCCGTCCATTCCGGCACGCCAAGACGTAGCGGCTGGCCTGCGTTAACGGTCGGTAGCCGGAAATCAATTCCGCTGACGAGTTCGGTATAGGTGACCAGGCCCTCGATGCTGCCAACCCTGGCAACTCGCTTGGCGATCTCGCTGAGTGCCGCGGGGTCTTGATCGGCGTAGGGCCAGGTGTAGTCGGCGAGCCGCTGGGCCACTCGATCCATCTCAGCCTCCTGAGCTACGCTGCTTCGGCCAGCCCTCTGCTAGTCGCCGCGCTTCCAAGCGCGCCGTAATTGCTGCGCACTTGCCAGTATGCTAAATCTAGCATATCCTGAGTACGATGACACAGCGGTCACCTAAGCCTGTTATCTGGCTCGGCGACACGCTAGCGACGCTTCGGACGTATCCGCAAGACGTTCAGGACGAAGTCGGTTACGCCCTTTACCTTGCGCAGATCGGCGCTAAATACGAGGGGGCAAAGCCGCTCAAGGGCCTTGGCCCTGGCGTACTTGAGGTCATCGCTGATCATCGGGGCGACACCTATCGGGCCGTATACACGGTGCGGTTCGCCGAGCGGGTGTACGTTCTTCACGTGTTCCAGAAGAAGTCGAAGAAGGGCATCTCGACGCCGCAATCACAAATCGAGTTGGTGCGACAGCGGCTCAAAGCGAGCTGCGGAGTTGGACCAGAAGCGGGAGCACTGACAATGGCCACGAAGAAGGACTACGTCGTTGGAAGCGGCAACGTCTTCGCCGATCTCGGATATGCACGGCCAGAAGAAGCGGCGGCGAAGGCGGAGTTGGCCCGCAAGATCACGAAGATCATCGAGCGACGGAAACTCACGCAGGCTGAGGCTGCCAACGTCCTCGAAGTCGACCAGCCGAAGGTCTCCGCGCTCAAACGTGGCAAGCTCTCCGGCTTCTCCCTCGATCGCCTTGTTCGCTTCCTCGTGCTGCTCGGGAGCGACGTCCAGATCGTCGTCAAGAGACAACCGCGCAGTCGACGCCGCGCCAGACTGCTTGTGGCCTAGGGGGACCGTTTCCAACGCGGTTTCTGGGTCACAAACGAAAACGCCCATCGAAAAATGGGCGTTCCGCCGACAGTGTCCCGTTTTGGCAACTCTCAAACCGCGAGAGTCAGCCCCGTAGCTCACCTTACCGCAGCGCATTGACGCCGCCACTGGTAAACCGCAAACCAGCCACGGAATTCGGCCGTCCGTGGGGCAGCACCGCTGCTATCGGTCAGCGGGCGGTTTCAATATTGCGGCGTCGGACGATGTGCGTGATCTTGGAGATGATCCAAGACATGGGCGCACCGTCCTTCCTGCTCGGGGATGCCGGATCCGAGCGTTGCCAGTATAACGCCACTGACGGGTTCTACCCGATAGTGAACGCACCGTGAAACGCCGAAACATGGAAACGGGCAGGTCTCGCTGAGGCGCTTGCCTCTATCTGCCGGCACGCATCAGGCGAGAGCGCCGAAGCGCTCCTTCTTCAAGACCCGGCCGCGGGTAGCGGCACGTACCTGCCGGTCCGCAGCGTTTCCGCGGTCGTTTCGGCAAACGGATCATCAGTACCCAATAGCAGCCGGATCTCTTGTTCGACATCGTATTCGACGCGTCTGATCTCGATCCGATCATCATCGACGAGCGCGTAGCAGGCGCGCGCATCGCCGTCGAACGAGAGGCTTACGGCCCCTGAATTCGCGACCATGAACGTCGACACACGGCGGATATACGGGTAGTGAATGTGTCCATAGAGGACGCGCTTCGAGCGGAGCGCCGCGTAGACGCGCTCCAATTCTTCGTCGGACGCGTTCGCGGGCGTTATCTGCCACACATCATCGGGCCCAGCGTGCACGACGCTCAGATCACCATCGGACCACCGGCGAGGGAGCGCTCTTAGCCAGGCAAGGCGCTCGTCGCCGATGGCATCAAGAGTCGCGGGAATCGTGTGCGTCAGCACGAGGTCCCTGATCCGATGCAGCTGCGGAGCCTGCAGCGTCTCCGACACGCGGTGCGGCATCCACAGCATCTCGTCGGTATTGCCGTACACTCCGGGCCAGTTCATCTCGCGGACGCGGTCGATGACTTCCGCCGGACGCGGTCCGCCGCTCATCAGGTCGCCACCAGACACGACGAGGTCCGCGCCGGTCTTGCGCACATCCGCGATCACGGCGTCGAGCGCGGTCAGGTTGGCGTGGATATCTGAGACGACCGCGATTCGCATGCGGACGGAGCTTACATCCGCGGTATCTTGTCGAGGAAGCCGCGAGTGCGATCGGCGAGCGTGCTCAGCCAGGCGAGCTGCATTGCGGTGCCGGTCCTCATCAACTCGACGAGCGGCGGAGGCAGCACCGACCAGTCGATCACGTGCCTGCCCCAGTCAGGACGACGGCCGTCGTAATCCGTGAAGCCATAGCGGCGAGCAACCTCCCACGAGCTCAGAAGTTGCCCTGTTTGGTCGAGGAATTCGGGATCGCTCGCCAGGGCCGCGACGGCCCGTCCGACGTAGAGCGGCGACTCCGATTCCAGGAAGTTCGAGTCTTTCTTGCCGGCATTGCGCCAGTTCGCTTCTGTGACGCCGAAGTGCTGCAGCATTGACTCGGAGCGGAGGAATCCTGGTGTTATGGCAACGGCCGCGACGCTATGGGCCTTCAGCTCGGCGGCCATGTTCAACGCGATCACCTTGAGGGCCACCTTTACCGCCTGAGACATCGGGTTGCCGCCGGCGGCAAGCAGGTCGTTCTCCGTCACCTCGACGATCAGTCCGCGACGGTTGCGAATCATGATGGGCGCGGCGTGCTTCGCGGTGATGATGTGGGACGTGAGCGCCTGTCGGAAGATCGCGTCGGCGTTCTTCAGATCCGCCTGCCAGAAGTTGCCCCATTGCCCCATCATCGGGTCTTCGCCGGCGATGCTGTTGACGAGGATGTCGAGCCGATTGTGTTTGCGGTCGATCCGCCTGAAGAGTGCCTTCACATCCGACTCAATAGTGTGGTCCACGCGAACCGCGATCGCCGTCCCTCCCGCGTCATTGATCATTGCGGCGGTCTCGTCAATCGTTTCCGGGCGCTGGTAGGGAGACGGTTTGCCCTTCACGCTGCGCCCGGTGCAATACACCGTCGCCCCGGCCTCGCCGAGCGCGCGAGCGATGCCACGCCCGGCACCGCGTGTGGCGCCAGCGACTATCGCGATCGCCTCGACGAGCGGTCGCCCCTGCACGGTGTCGCGAGGCGATCGCGAGATTTGCCTAACAGTCCGCTTGGTCGGCATAGGCGCGTATCGTCCTGAGGGTAATTAGCAGAGATCCTTCTCCATCCAAACGCACGGCAGGCGATGGCCGTTTCGCAGCGCAACGTCGCTGCGTTCGCGCACGCGATACCCGAAGGACGCGTAGAACCGTT
>JAIVJE010000320.1 GCA_020200195.1 Acidobacteriota bacterium
CCTCCGCGGCGGTGTGGCGTAAGCCATGGATCTGTCTTCCCGACTTCGCGCGATCGTCCGCGGGAATGGCTCTGTCCCACGGCGCGGGCTGACCTACGAACCGGACACGGGTAGGTATGAGTCCGCGAAAGACCTGGGAAGGGTCGGCGAGATACTCGGCGGACACGCTGCGCGGACTCCGTTTGGGGAGTGTCTCATCATCGATCGGAGATACGAGTCAGACCGCTTCCACGGAGACGTGCGCATCGAGGAATGCGAGCTGGATGGCTGGGACGGCCTGGGCGTGCTCGATCCGTCGCTCGCCGAGCGACGATCTCCGCTGCCGCGCACGGTCTTCATCGACCTCGAGACCACGGGTATCAGCGGCGGCGCCGGCACGGTCGCCTTTCTTGTCGGGTGCGGTTATTTCGATCTGGGCGCCTTCCAGGTGCGTCAGTTTCTCCTCGCCAGCTACGCGGCTGAACGCGCGCTCCTCGCAGCCGTCGCGGAGTTCTTCGACGGTACCGAACTCATCGTGACCTACAACGGCAAGACCTTCGACGTTCCGGTCATGGAGACGCGCTGGGTCTTCCACCGCATGGAGATGCCCGACTTCACGCCGGCCGGCGTTGCCCACTTCGACATGCTGCATCCCGCCCGGCGGCTCTGGAAAGGCCGCGCTGGCGCGCTCAACGAGCGCGACGACGGCGCCTGCTGTCGATTGACGACGCTCGAACGCGATCTGCTGGGGTTCCGGCGGATGGGCGATGTGCCGGGACTCGAGATCCCTGGGCGCTTCTTCCAGTTCCTGCGCACCGGAGATCCTCGTCCGCTGGAGGCGGTGCTCGAACACAACCGGCTTGATCTGGTCTCGCTCGCCGCCGTGACCGGCCGCGCCGTCCGTCTCGCGCGCCACGGCGACGCCGTGTGCCGGGACTGCGAGGAAGCGCTGGCGCTTGGGCGCGTGTTTGAGCGGGCCGGCCTGATGGAACGGGCAGAGACCTGCTACCGCCGGGCGCTGTCGTCAGGGGCGATCGAGGTACGGGGGGAAGCGTTGTATCGGCTCGGGCTGCGTTGCCGGCGCGAGCGGCGCTTCGAGGAAGCCGCCGTCCTGTGGCGTGAGCTGGTATGTCTGACCGCCTCGCCCGGCTCGATCGGAAGCTCGCGAAAAACAAAGGCGCTCAGCTCTTGTGGAGCTGAGCGCCGTTCGATCCCGCCCTGACGGTGGGGTTTACTTTGCGACTGCGACGGCCGGCTTCTTCGCCTTTGCGGCAGCCTTGCGGCTCTCCGAGGTCTGCGCACCAAAACGCTTGGTGAACCGTTCCACGCGCCCCTCGGTGTCGATCAACTTCTGACGTCCCGTAAAGAACGGGTGGCAGTTGTTGCAGATCTCCAGATGGAGCTCCGGCTTCGTCGAGCGCGTCTTCCAGGTCGCGCCGCAGGCACACCGGGCATCGATCTCGTGATACTTGGGGTGGATCCCTTCCTTCACTGCTGGCTCCTTGGGGCTCTGGGCAAAAGGTGATTATAACAGAATTGGTATGGTCGAATCCTGTTACACCGACCTAAGTCCAGGAAACTACACCGTTTACAGCTATTCCACGTCAATATGGCGGTCCCAGCGATGACGCCTCAGCTCAGCAGCCAGAGCGGCGTCCAGCGGGGGGCCGCCGCTCGCGGCCAGGTTGGCTTCGACGTGTCGAAGCTTGCGCATACCTGGAATCACCGTCGTCACGGCGGGATGGGCCAAGATGTGCCGCAGCGCCAACTCCGGCATCGACATCCCCGGAGGTACCACCTTACGCAGTCTATCGACACGGGGCAGCGTTGCCTGCAGGTTGTCCGGCCTGAAATACAGGTTACGGAAGTCTCCTTCCGGCCATGTGGCGGAGGAGGTAAGCGTCCCGGTCAGACTCCCCTCGTCGAACGGGACCCGTGCAATCACCGCGATGTTGTTCGCCTGACACACCGGAAACAGGCGATCCTCGGGGCTCTGATCGAATACGTTGTAGACAACCTGCACGGAATCGATCAGCCCGGTCACGAGGGTGCGCAATACGTTCTCGGGCTGCCAGCGATTGACGCTGATGCCGATCGCGCGCACGAGTCGTTCCTCCTTCAGGGCCGAGACGGCGCGCTGCCATCGATCGTCGGCTGACCATTCGTCGGTCCACACGTGAAACTGCTGCAGGTCGACCGCATCGACGCCGAGGTTCTGCAAGCTCGTCTCGGTGTATTCCCGGATGTGATCGGCGGGGGACAAGCCTCTCGCTGTGACCCTCGCCGTATGCCCAGGCAGTGTCGAAGAACGTGCAGCCGAGGTCAATCGCTCGCTGCAGCGATGCAAACGACTCGGCGTCGTCGCTGCCGGTCCACCCGGCCATGCCCCACATGCCATAGCCCACTTCCGAGACCTGCCACCCTGTCCGTCCAAACGTGCGGTATCGCATGGTTCATCATGGTCTGCGGACTCTGGCGCGAGCAATGCCCGGCGATGGCTGATCCGGGATGGTGTGGGTTTCAACAAATACTCAGTCCCCTTGCGCTCACGCTGTCCATGCACGCCACCTACTTCAAGCGCTACTCGGGTCTCGCCAAGGGCGTCATGATTGGGTTCACCATCGCCGCGACGTTGCGATTGTCCTACTCGCGACGCTGGTCGGGAACAGGTTGTGATGTGTGCCGGGATGCCAAGATGAGGCTCAATCGGTTCGGGACGCGGTGCACCGGCGCACCGCCCGTGTCGCGCTTCGTCAGCGGCAAGTACCCAAACGCTCGCCTGATGCTCTCAGCGCGCGGTAGCCGTGTGTGCGTCGGGGCGCCCTCGGTCGTATAATCGTCCGCCTTCGCCACTCCCGGCGTGTTCTGGGTCTGGCCTTCTTGATACCTGCCGCGCAGGACCACGCGCGACCCAGATGCGAGCGTCCTCGGCGCCGGCGGTGGTCCCGGCCGCAGAACGGAGACACACACATGCAGCGACGTGTTGTTGGTATTGTCCTCGCCGGTCTCGCGGCGACGGTGGTGTCAATCGTGACGGATGGGAGACCGCTGGTGCCGGTCACCGCGGCCGGTCCTCAAGCCAACTGCCAGGGGATCCCGAACGCCGCGGCATTGAGAGGATCTCTGGTTGCGGCGCCTGCGGCTGGCGGCGACGCGGGTGGACTGTTCCATGGCACGCGCATGTGGGCGGCCTCGTGAATCGTGACGGCGAAATCTGCGCTTACGTCACTTCCACTGCAGATCCGACGCAGGCCTGGCCGGGCAGCCAGGCGATTGCCAAGGCGAAGGCGTAACACCGCCAATGCGTTCAGTCTCGACGCGCTGGCGCTCTCGACCGCCATGCTCTACACGTTTACCCACCCCGGACACTCCCTGTGGAGTCTGGGGCAAGGCAATCCGCTCGACCCCTCGAAGCTCCGTGCTCCTGGAGCGGGAGGCGGCGACAAGCACCAGATCGTGGGTGGGCAGATCTTTTTTGGAGGCGGCGTGCCGCTCTACAACGCGGCCGGGGAAATCATCGGTGGTCTCGGCATCAGCGGCGATACCTCGTGTGCAGATCACGAGATCGCCAAACGCGTGCGCAACCTCGCGGGGCTGAATCCGCCGGGCGGAGCCACGGTGGACGACATCACGTACTCGCCCGTGGACGGTGCCTCAGTCTTCACGCACCCGCTGTGCGTGAATACGTGGCGGAACGGGGTCAAGATCGGAGAGGAGCTACCGGCGGCAGGGTACTAAGGTGGATGTGGGCCGAAGCGCGCAGCCGATGCTGTGCGCTCCGGCTACCGCGCGCCGTTCGACATCGAGCCGAGGAACTCCGCATTGCTTTTCGTCTTCCCCATCTTCGACAGCAGCAGTTCCATCGCCTCGACCGGAGAGAGCGGGGTCAGCACCTTGCGCAGCACCCACACGCGGCTGAGATCCTCCTTCGGCAGCAGCAGCTCTTCCTTGCGCGTGCCGCTCTTCTGGATATCGATCGCTGGAAACACGCGCCGATCCGCCAGCTTGCGATCGAGGTGAATCTCGAGGTTGCCGGTGCCCTTGAACTCCTCGAAGATGACCTCGTCCATGCGCGAACCGGTGTCGATGAGCGCGGTGGCGACGATCGTCAGCGACCCGCCTTCCTCGATGTTGCGCGCGGCGCCGAAGAAGCGCTTCGGACGCTGCAACGCGTTGCTGTCCACGCCGCCGGAGAGGACCTTGCCGGACGGGGGCACAATCGTGTTGTACGCCCGCGCCAGGCGCGTCACCGAATCCAGCAGAATGACGACGTCTTTTCTGTGCTCGACCAGTCGCTTTGCCTTCTCGATGACCATCTCCGCGACCTGCACGTGACGCGTCGCCGGCTCGTCGAACGTCGACGACACGACCTCCCCCTTCACGGAGCGCTGCATGTCGGTGACCTCTTCGGGCCGCTCGTCGATGAGCAGCACGATCAGGTACACCTCCGGGTGATTGGCCGTGATGCTGTTCGCGATGTTCTGCAGCAGCATCGTCTTTCCGGTGCGCGGCGGTGCGACGATCAGGCCGCGCTGCCCTTTGCCGATCGGGACCATCAGGTCCATGACGCGCGCCGACAGATTGTCGGAAGCCGTCTCGAGCGCGATGCGCTGCTGGGGATAGAGCGGCGTCAGGTTCTCGAAGAAGATCTTCTCGATACCGCTCGCCTTCCTTCGGCGGACGGATCTGGCCGGACACGGTGTCGCCGGTATGCAAGTCGAACTTGCGGATCTGCGACGGCGACACGTAGATGTCGTCGGGCCCCGGCAGGTAGTTGTAAGCCGGCGCGCGCAGGAACCCGAAGCCGTCCGGGAGCGTCTCGAGCACCCCTTCGGAGAAGAGCAGGCCGCTCTTCTCCGCGCGCGAGCGCAGGATCTCGAAGATCAGTTCCTGTTTCCGCATGCCGGTCGCGCCCGGCACGTCCAACTGCCTGGCGACGTTCGTCAGTTCGGCGACGCTCATATTCTTCAGCGTCGAGAGTTCGACGACGGCGGTTTCGGTGCCGCCGCCGGCGGCGGCCGGTTGCGTGTTGCTCCGTGCGGCGGTTCCGCGCCCCGGGCCAGTGTTGCTATCAGTTTCCACAGTTCATCCAATCCTTCGCCGTCTCTGGCCGATATCGGCAGGGCGGCCGTTTCGAAAGTCCGTTCGAGTGCCGTGAGGTTGCGCGCCCGCTCCGAGCGCGTAAGTTTGTCGATCTTGGTCGCGATGAGGTGCGGCGGAACTCCGATGCCGCCCATCCATCGTGCCGCGTCGACATCGGCCGCGAGTCCGGGATGCCGGGCGTCGACGAGCAGGAACACCCCATGGGGCCGCGCTTCCCGGAAATACCCCTCGGCGACTGCCGCGAGTTCGGCGGCGGCATCCGCGCCGCCGCGTGCGTAGCCGTAGCCAGGCAGGTCGACCAGGTAGAGATCCCAGCGTCCGGGTCCGGCCCCCCCCTCGAGGCGGACGCGATACACGTTGGCGAGCCGGGTCTTGCCTGGGGCCGCGCTCGTCCGGGCAATCTGCCGTCGGCACAGCGCGTTCAGCAGGCTCGACTTGCCGACGTTCGACCGTCCGGCCAGTGCGAATTGCGGAAGGCCGTCGCGCGGTACGCCGACGGACCCACCGCCTGCCGCCGCGCTGGTGACGAAGTCGGCGCTGAGAATCTTCACATGGCTTTGGGCTTCAGGCTGTTGGCTTTGGGCGGCAAAGCCCAAAGCCCAAGGCCCAACGCCTGCGTGATCAGTGCGTAATGGTGTCGTCCAGGATGGCCGGCTCTGTCTCCGGGTCGGCCGCGACGGTGAGCGAGGGCAGCGGTTCGGCCAGCGCAATCTTCAGGACCTCGTCCATGGACTCCACCATGTAGATGTCCAGCGAGTCCAGCACGGCCTTCGGTATGTCCGCCAGGTCCTTCTCGTTGTCTTTGGGCAGAATGATCGTCTTCAGTCCGGCGCGGTGCGCGGCGAGGACTTTCTCTTTCACGCCGCCGATGGCCAGGACTTTGCCGCGCAGCGTGATCTCCCCCGTCATCGCCACGTCCTTGCGCACGGCAATGCGGCCGAGCGCCGAGACGAGCGTCGTGGCGAGCGTGATACCGGCCGATGGACCGTCCTTGGGAATCGCCCCCTCGGGGATGTGGACGTGCACGTCCGTCGTCCGGTTGAAGTTCTTCGGGATGCGGAACTCGTCCGCTTTGGAGCGGACGTAGCTCATGGCGGCTTGTGCGGATTCCTGCATGACGTCGCCGAGCTTGCCGGTCAGCGTGAGCCGTCCCTTGCCGGGCATCAGCGTCGCCTCGATCACGAGGATCTCCCCGCCGACCTCGGTCCACGCCAACCCTGTCGCGACGCCAATCTCGTTCTTCTCCTCCGCGAGCGTCGGCCGGAACCGCGGGACACCCAGGTACTCGGTGACCTTGGCGGCCGAGATTTCCTCGCTGAACGCCTTGCCTTCGACGACCACCTTGCGCGCAATCTTGCGGCAGATGGAGGAGATCTCCCGCTCGAGGTTGCGGACGCCCGCCTCGCGCGTGTAGCGCTGAATGATCGTCTGGAACGCCTCATCGAGGAAGGTGATGTTGGCCTTCGAGAGGCCCGCGCCCTCGATGGCTTTGAGGGACAGGAACTTCTTCGCGATTTCGACCTTTTCCTGCTCCGTATAGCCGGCCAGCTGCAGGACTTCCATACGATCGCGCAACGCCTGCGGGATCGTGTGCAGCACGTTGGCGGTGCAGATGAACATGACGTTCGAGAGGTCGTACTCGACGTCGAGATAGTGGTCGAGGAACGCGCTGTTCTGCTCGGGATCCAGCACCTCGAGCAGCGCCGCCGACGGATCACCGCGGAAATCCATCGACATCTTGTCGACTTCGTCGAGCAGGAAAATCGGGTTCATCGACCCGGCCTTCTTCATCATCTGAATGATCTGCCCTGGAAACGCGCCGATGTAGGTACGCCGGTGTCCGCGAATCTCCGCCTCGTCTCGCACGCCGCCGAGCGAGAGCCGGACGAACTTCCGGTTCATCGCGCGCGCGATCGATTTGGCGAGTGATGTCTTGCCGACCCCTGGAGGACCCGAGAACGTCAGGATGGTCGCCTTCGGCTTCTTGATCAACGCGCGGACGGCCAGGAACTCGAGGATCCGGTCCTTGATCTTCTCCAACCCGTAGTGATCCTCGTTCAGGATCTGTTCGGCACGCTTGAGGTCGCGACTCTCCTTCGTCTTCTTGAACCAGGGGACCGCGATCAGCCAGTCGAGGTAATTGCGGGAGACGGTCGCCTCGGCGGACATGGGCGGCATCGATTCCAGGCGCTTCAGCTCCTGGATGGCCTTCTCCTCGACCTCCTCCGGCATCTTCGACTGGTCGATCTTCTTCTTGAGTTCTTCGATCTCGTTCCCCTTGTCGTCTTTGCGCCCCAGTTCCTTCTGGATCGCCTTCATCTTCTCGTTGAGGTAGTACTCCTTCTGCGCCTTCTCCATCTGCTTTTTCACGCGCGACTGGATGCGGCGATCGACCTGGAGCTTGTCCACCTCGGCTTCGAGGATGCCCGCGATACGGTTCAAGCGCTCGACCGGAGAGATGATCTCGAGCAGGTTCTGCTTCTCGTCGACCCCCACAAGGAGGTGGGCGGCGATGGTGTCGGCCAATTTCCCCGGATCGTCCACGCGCACGGCGGCAATCATCGCGTCATAGTGCAGGTTGTTCGATAGCTTCACGTACTGCTCGAACAACGAGACGACCCGGCTCATCGTGCTTTCCGCGTCGACGCCGGTCTCCTTGTGCTTCGGAATGACCTTCACGACGACGCGGAAAAAGCCTTTGTCTTCCTTCCACTCCACGGCGCGCGCCCGCTCGATGCCCTCGACGAGCACCTTGATATTGCCGTCCGGCAGCTTGAGGCTCTGGACGATATTGGCGACGCAGCCCATTGTGAAGATATCGACCGGCTGCGGATCGTCGGTGGCGGCATCGTGCTGCGCCGCGAGGAAGATCCGCTTGTCCTTGAGCAGCGCATGCTCGAGCGCCCGCGTCGACGACGGCCGTCCAATCACGAACGGCATCATCATGTGTGGGAACACGACCACGTCGCGTAGGGGGACGATCGGGAGGGTTTCGTAGAGTTCCATGTAATAGAGCTCTCAGCTGCCAGCGGTCGGCTCTCAGCGCTGATGGCTGATAGCTGAGAGCTGATAGCTGAGATTATCCGGCCTTTTCAATGAGGGTAATCGGCTTCTCTTTGGACTGCACGACCTCACGCGTGATGACGCACTCGCGGATCTTCTTCTGGCCCGGAAGCGTGTACATCAGGTCGAGCATCAGGTCTTCGATGATCATCCGCAGCCCCCGCGCGCCGATCTTGCGCAGCAGCGCGGCTTCGGCGATCGCTTCGAGCGAGTCGTCCGTGAATCGGAGCTTGACGTTCTCGTACTCGAAGAGCTTCTGATACTGCCGCGTGATGGCGTTGCGCGGCTGGGTGAGGATCTGGACGAGCGCGTTCTTGTCGAGCTCGTGCAGCGTGCCCATCACCGGCAGTCGTCCGACGAACTCCGGGATCAGCCCGTACTTGATGAGATCTTCCGGTTCTGCCATCTCGAGCGTCGTACCGATGTCGCGCGTCGACATGGACTTGACGTCGGCCTTGAAGCCGAGCCGCTTCTTGCCCGCGCGGCGGTCGATCTGCTTGTCGAGCCCGACGAACGCGCCGCCGCAGATGAAGAGGATGTTGGTCGTGTCGACCTGGAAGAACTCCTGATGCGGGTGCTTGCGTCCGCCTTGCGGCGGCACGTTGGCGACCGTACCTTCGAGGATCTTCAGCAGCGCTTGTTGTACCCCTTCACCCGACACGTCGCGGGTGATCGAGGGGTTTTCGTCCTTGCGGCAGATCTTGTCGACTTCGTCGATGTAGATGATCCCCTGCTGGCACTTCTCGATGTCGCCGCCCGCGGCCTGCAGCAGCTTGAGGATGATGTTCTCGACGTCTTCGCCGACGTAGCCCGCCTCGGTCAACGTCGTGGCGTCCACGATGGTGAAGGGAACGGAGAGGAGCTTGGCGAGCGTCTGTGCGAGAAGGGTCTTGCCGGTGCCGGTGGGGCCGATGAGCAGGATGTTCGACTTCGTCAGCTCGATCTCGTTCTTGCTGCGCGCCTGCTTCTGGATCTCGATCCGCTTGTAGTGGTTGTAGACCGCAACGGCGAGCTTTTTCTTCGTCTGTTCCTGGCCGATGACGTACTCGTCGAGGAACTTCTTGATTTCCTGCGGGACCGGCAGCGACGATCGCGCACCGCCGCGCGCTTCGAACCGGTTGTCGTCCGCGATGATGTCGTTGCAGACTTCGACGCATTCATCGCAGATGAAGACCGTCGGACCCGCAATCAGCTTCCGGACGTCGTTCTGGTCCTTATTACAGAACGAGCAGCGGAGGATTTCGCCATCGCCGGCTTTTTTGTTCACCATGGATCGTTAGGCCCGTTTACGGATGACGTCATCAATAATACCGTATTCCTTGCCCTGGTCGGGGCCCATGATGTAGTCACGCTCCGTGTCATCCTGGATACGCTTGAGCGGCTGTCCGGTGTGCTGCGCCAGGATCTGGTTCAGCCGTTCACGGGTCCGCAGCAGCTCGCGCGCGTGGATGTCGATGTCGGTCGTCTGTCCCCCGAGCCCCTGCACCCAGGGCTGGTGAATCAGGATGCGCGAGTTGGGCAGCGAGAATCGCTTCCCTTTCGCCCCCGCCGCCAGCAGCACGGCGGCCACCGATGCCGCCTGGCCGATGCAGTAGGTCTGGACGTCCGGCTTGATGAACTGCATCGTGTCGTAGATCGCCATCCCAGCCGTGACCACGCCACCCGGGCTGTTGATGTACAGCAACATGTCCCGATCCGGGTCTTCGGCCTCGAGGAACAGCATCTGCGCGATGACCAGATTTGCGACGTTGTCGTCAATCGGCGTGCCGATGAAAATGATGCTGTCTTTCAGCAGTCGCGAAAAGATGTCGTAGGCGCGTTCGCCGCGGTTGGTCTGTTCGACCACCATCGGAACGAGCTGCATGCGTTCAGACATAGAAACCGGCCCGGGAATACTTCGAATCAGTGTGCTGGGGAAGCCGTATCGACAGGGGAGAGGTCGTGGGTTTTTAATGATTGTACCACGTCCCCAGCCCCGATTACTATATCGGCAGAACTGTCGCCTTCGACAGCAGGAAATCCACTGTTTTCTCTCGACGCAGCCCGGAGTAGAGCCGTCCGAGACCCCCCTCCTTCTCGAGCCGCGCCCGCACCGCGGCGGCCGTCCGCCCGGTCCGTTCCGCGTACCGCCCGACCTCCGCCTCGAATTCCGCCTCGGTGGCCGCCAGCTGTTCGCGCCGCGCGACTTCGTCGAGGACCAGCGCGCCCCGCACGGCTTCTGACGCCGCTTCCTTCTGGTGCTCGCGGAACTCTTCCCAGTTGATGTTCGTCTTCATCGGATCGATCTGCTGTTCCATCAGCCGCCGCACGAATTCCTCGACGCGGCGATCGATCTCGCGGTCGAGCAGAGACGCCGGGACCTCGAAGCGGACGCGCGCCGCGAGCTGCTTCAACAGCTCGGCGCGCATCTCCCGGTCGACCTGATGGGACGCCTCGTGCTCGAGGTCTTCGCGTACGCGCCGGCGAAGCGCCTCGAGCGAATCGAATTCGCCGAGATCTTTCGCGAACTCGTCGTCCAGATCGGGCACGTGGCGGGTGCGGACCGCCTTGATCGTGACGTCGTAATTCACGGTCGTCCCCGCGAGCTCCGTCACGGCGTAATTCGCCGGATAGGTGACGTCGAACGTCTTCGTCTCGCCGGGCGTCATCCCGGAGAGTTCTTGGTCGAAGCCTGGCGGATTCGCCGGTGCGCCGATGTCGACGGTGATGTTGCTGTGCGTGTCGGTCTGCTCGCGCGGCGCGGGCGGCGGCGGCGCGGGCTCGCCCGGGATGACGATGAGCGACTCGGCGCGCTCCACCGGCGCAGTCGCCGTGCGTCTGAGGTCGAGCAGCACGGAGTCGCCGACTCCGATGCCGCGGTCTTCCACCGGCTCGAAGCGCGCGGCACGTTCGCGCAGCCGTTCGAGCGCCTCCTCCACGGCCGTCTCCTCGACCCGCACCGCCGGCCGGCGCAGCGTGAGACTCGCGTAGTCGCCCGGCTCAATCGCCGGCACGGTCTCGAACGTCGCGGTGAACTTGAGCGGCTGCCCCTCTTCGACGACGACATCCTTGATGTCCGGCGTGTCGACAGGTTCCACGCCGCGCTCGCGGAGGGCTTCATCGACCGCCCGCGGGATCAACCCGTGGGCGACGTCGTGAAGAATCTGATCGCGGAAGCGCTGGCGGACCACTTTGGCCGGCACTTTCCCCGGCCGGAAACCGGGCACCCGGGCGGCTCGGCTGTAGTCACGCGCGACCTTGTCAATCTCGGCATCGACTACCGTGCTCGGGATCTCGACGACCAGGTTCTTACGCGTGTCGTTCACGTCGATGAACTCTGTCTTCATGAGTCGTGAGTGAGTGGTGCTGAACGGCGATGTCGGGGAAAAAACTGCGCTTCGGCTGGTGCGAAAGGGGGGAGTCGAACCCCCATAGCCTTTCGGCTACCGGATCCTAAGTCCGGCGCGTCTGCCAATTCCGCCACTTTCGCTCCTAGCGTAACGTACTTCGCTTTGGCCACATCCATTCTAGCTCTGCCGAGCGAGCGATGACCACCGAAAGCCGGATCGGCGGCTGCCGCCCCCGTTTCTGGCGCGTTTTCTGCACGCCCCTGGGCCATGCCAAGAGCAATGTGGAAGGGTTCTATCGCGTTCGGACTCGTGAATATTCCGGTCGAGTTGTTCAGCGCGGTTCGCGACCATCGCCCGCGCTTCCGACTGCTGCACGCCAAGGATGAGTCTCCGGTTCATTACGAACGTGTGTGCGCGACCGAGGGGAAACCGGTCGGCTGGGAGGATCTCGTCAAGGGCTACGAATACGAGAAGGGGCAGTTCGTCGTCTTGTCGAAAGACGACTTCGAGACCGCCGCCCTCGAGAAGACGAAGACCGTCGACATCCTCGACTTCGTCAGCCCAGACGAGATCGATGAACGCTACTTCGAAACGCCGTATTATCTGCAGCCGGGCAAAGGGGCCGACCGCGCGTACGCGTTGCTGCGCGAAGCCATCCGGGAGTCGGGGCGTATAGGGATCGCCAAAATCATTCTGCGGGACGCCCAGCACCTCGCAGCGGTAGAAGCGATCGACGAGGCCATCGTACTGACGATGATGCGATTCTCGGACGAGTTGCGCGATATGGACGACTTCCGGTTTCCGAAGGCGG
>JAIVJE010000321.1 GCA_020200195.1 Acidobacteriota bacterium
GCTGTCGGGCGGCCATCAGCAGCTCGTGGCCATTGCCCGCGCGATCGCCGGGCGCCCGCCAATCCTCCTGGCTGACGAGCCGACGGGAAATCTCGACTCACGGAGCGGCGACGCACTCATGCAGATGCTGATGGAGCTGCACCGCGACGGCGCGACGGTCTGTCTGGCGACACACAATCCGCTGTATCTCGCGCAGGCACAGCGGCACATTTATCTGTTCGATGGTCGGGCCGTGAGCACGCCGGCGGCGTAGGGACTCAGGAGGGACATTCAGACCACGAGTATCCCTGCTGTGTCCCGCTTGAGTGTCCTGCTTGAGTAGTCGCCTCTCGAGTGCCCCTCCGTCTCAACCGTGCGGGAGCACGGTAAGAAGAGGCGGACCGGCGGAGGTCGACCGGCCCGCCCTGCTGCTCAGCGAATTTCGGCCGAACAGCTACCCGCAACCTGACGGACGGAAGTCACACGGAGTGACTGCGCGTTCGCCTGATCGGCGCTGCCGCGGCTGGCCATGGAACCCGTGGCGGGAGCCGGTGCGGTGCCGGTCGCGCTCGGCGCGCCTGTTCCCGTCGGCGTGCTCGGAGCCGCACCCGCCGTGCTGCCGGAGCCCGGACGGCCGCCACCAACCAACGTTCCCCGGACCTCGACTCGGCTGTTCACGTACTTCTGGAGCTCGTCGCGCTGACCACCGATGAGCCGGTATGCCGCGGCCGTTGATGCGCTGGTCCCGGACGTGCCCGTGCCGACGCCCGCGGTTCCAGTCCCTGTGCCTGTCGGCGTTCCGGTTGGGGTGCCCGTCGCGGGCGTCGCTGCCACGCTCGTGCCCGCAGTCGCGTCAGTCGCGCTGCCGATCTTCGCGTTGGTCAGAATGAACTGCCCCTCGCCTGCGCGCACGCCGGTCTGTTCGCCCGTCGCCGCGCCCGTTGCCGGTGCAGCTGCGGTGCTGCTGGGTCGCGCCGCATCGGCCGGCTGCAGGCAGCCCGTTACCGTCACTTCACGCTGCTCGTTCTGACTGCCACGTGCGGGTTCCTGCTGACCTGCCGGCGGCTGCTGACCTGCCGGCGGCTGCCGCGCTCCGACGCTTCCTGCAAGGCCTACCGCGAACATGGTCCCGAAAATTAACTGGCGTGTCATCAGATCCTCCAACTGTTTCTCGCAGAGTCCGCTTGCAGATTTGCAATGACTAGGCCACGAAAAACAGATCAGCTCGGACGTTATCGCTCGGGCACGAGCACGCGCCCGGGATTTCCCGTCTGCAGACGGTATTGATCGAGGATCTCAGTTGACGCCGCCGCCACTCGCCCTTGCTCCGCCAGCACCACCACGGAACCGCCGAAGCCGCCACCAGTCAGACGCGCTCCGTATGTTCCTTGTACGCGACTCGCCAGTTCAGTCAGCAGATCGATCGCCGGCACCGTGATCTCGAAGTCTTCGCACATCGATTGATGGGATGCGACGAACAGTCGCCCCGCCGTCACCGCGTCGCCACGGCGGAGCGCGTCAACCGTATCGAGCACCCGCTGGTTCTCCGTGACGACATGGCGGGCCCGGCGATCAAGTGGCGGAGGTAGCTCTGCAACCCGGTGGAGCTGTTCAGGTCCGATGTCACGCAACTCCGGCACGCCCAGTCGCGCCGCCGCCTCCGCGCACTCGCGACGGCGGACCGCGTACTCGCCTCCGGCGTGGCGGTGGGAAATCCCAGAGTCCACGACAATCAGCCCGACGGACGGCGGGAGCGGTACGCGGGCGTATTCAAGGGTCCGGGTATCCAGAAACAGTGCCGACGACGTGTCCGCGAGGCTGCACGCCATCTGATCGAGGATGCCGACCGGCGCACCGACGAACTCGTTTTCCGCGAGCTGTGCCGCCCGCGCCAGCGCCACGTCGCCGAGCGGGAGGCCGAAGGCAGCGCGAATGGCTCTGCCGAATGCAATCTCGAGCGCGGCGCTCGAGGACAATCCGCTTCCAACCGGCACGGTGGACTCGACACGCGCCTCGAAGCCCCTCAACAGCCCGTGACTCGTGAGCGCCCACGTCATACCCTGAACGTAGTCGCCCCATCCCCCGCTCCGGCGCTCGTTCCCGAGCCGGTATTCGAGCGGTGAGGCGTCTGGATATTGCGCGCTCTCGACGTAGACGGTGCAGTCGGTCCGCGGTGCCAGCGTCACACGCGTCCGCTGCGGAATGGCGACCGGGAGGACGTAGCCGCCGTTATAGTCAGTGTGCTCGCCGATCAGGTTGACGCGGCCGGGCGCCTCGCCGAAAACGTGCCTCGTGCCAGCCGGCGATAATTCCGTCAGTGGCGCCACGGCACGTCAGGCGACCTGTAGAAGTTCACGCCGAGTGCGGACCACCTTGCCGCATGCGCGGCGAGCCGTTCCCGGTATGCGCTCCACTCACGCCTCTCCGCCGGTGACCATCCGATCTCGGCCACGCCGGCCACTCTCGGAAACGCCAGATACTCCGCGTCGGCCATCGTCGCGATCGTCTCCGACCAGAGTGGCGCTTCGACTCCGAGGATCGCCGTTTCGGGGACGTCCTTCAGGAGCGTGGCGGGATCCCATGAGTACCCGGCCTCGACACCGATATACGCCGCCCAGTTGAGGCCGATCGGGGTACCGCGGTGGTACTTCATGTCGAGGTACACCTTGTTGGCGGGAGACAGAATCACTTTGGCACCTTTGGCGACAGCCGCCGCCGGAGTGGAATCGGGTCTCCAGTGCTGGACGATCGAGGTGGGCAGCAGGTTGACCGGCGAAATCTCGTCCCAGCCAATCATCTGCTTTCCGTGCGACCGGACGATCCCCTGAACGCGCTCGATGAACTGCGCGTACTTCGGCGCGGTCAGCTTTTTCACTTCGTCCCCACCGACATGGAAATAGGGGCCGGGTGTCAGCCCCGAGATCTCGCGGACCACATCGTCGATGAACCGGTAGGTCACGTCCTTGTCGACGCAGAACACACTGAAGCCGACCTCGATGCCGCTGTAGAGTGGCGGCGCGACGCCATCACAGTTCAGCTCCGCATACGAGGCGAGCGCTGCGTTCGTGTGCCCCGGCATGTCGATCTCCGGCACGATCGTCAGGAACCGCTCCTGGCCGTACTTGACGATGTTGGTGTAGCCATCCTGGGTAAAAAATCCTCCGGGACCTCCGCCCACTTCGGTTCGGCCGCCGTATTCGGTCAGCCGCGGCCATGACTTGATCTCGATCCGCCATCCCTGGTCGTCGGCCAGGTGGAGATGCAGCCGGTTCATCTTGTACAGAGTCAGCAGGTCGATGTAGCGCTTCACATCGTCCACGTTCAGGAAATGGCGGGACACGTCGAGCATCGCTCCGCGCCAGGCGAACCGCGGCTGATCGGTGATCGTGGCGGCAGGTACGGTGATCGGCCAGTCCGCGTCGGGACGTACTGCCTCGTACTCAAGCCACGGCGGAAGCAGTTGCCGCAGTGTCTGCACGCCGTAGAACACCCCCGCGGCGGTGCGTCCGACGATCGTGACTGCTTCCGGAGTCACAGCCAGCTCGTACCCTTCGTCGCCGAGGGCCGTGTTCGCATCATTCACCAGGAGCGCGATGCTGCCGGCCGGTGCGGAACCGGTCAACGCCTCGACGCGCAGCCGATCCGGGCCCGCGGCCGGGCCGATGAGATCCGAGAGGAACCGTCCGATCTCCAAGAGACGCGCGTTGCCTGGGGAGACGACGATCGGCGTTTTCGAAGTCACCGGGAAGGGGCCGCCTTTACCTTCCGCTACTCTCGAGGGCGCGGGGATGAGCGTGAACAGCGGGGATACCAAAGTCCTGGACCCCGGCGCCGGCGCTGCACGCGCCGGCCTTTTCGCGCACGCGCCCACGCCGATCGTGGCGACAACCACTCCGGCGACAACCCATGCAATCTGTTTCATGTTCCGCATTCTATCGTTTCGGTGCAGTTGTCTGACTACACGCGTGTTTGCCCGTGGGGGCTCGCGTGACGTATGACGAGGGCGGCAATGTTGGCGTGATAGGGCGTCCACGCCGCCCACACCTGACGCGCCCACCTGCGGACAGTGTCTGCGTGATCCTGAGGTGAAGCCGCGACCGCGACGTCCCAAACCGTGATGTGTCTGTCACTCTCCGGTGGGGGAAAATGCGGCCAGATCTCGATCGCGGCCGCCAGTCGCTGAAGCATCGGCGGCACGAGCGGCGGGTGGACGCCGCGATCCAGTACGAGGTGGAGTCCTGACAGGTGGATGCCCACCGACTTATCCGGGTGCGGTCCGCCTGCATGCTGCACGGCGTAGGTATCGACGGTCAGTTGATGGACTTGGCCCCACAGCACGGCGTCGCTGTACTCGACGCCGAGCACTTCGGTGTAGACGCTCCAGCATTCCGCTGATGCGTGATAGTAGCCGTGGTATCCCACGGTCGCGCTCATCGGCATCCCGAGGCCACAACCGGGGCACGTGCGTTCCTGCAACGTCTCCTCGTGGACCCCTCAGGATCCGGCCTGGGTCCTATTGATCCGACGTGCCGAGCTCGGCCTGGATCGCTTTCATCTCTGCCACGAGATCGTCGAGTCTCCGGCGCGCCTCGGCGCCGACCTTCTGGTCCGCTCCGCCTTCGGCGCCGGCGATGTTCGAGAGTTGATCGATCAGCATCCCCTGTTCGTACGTGCCGGGCGCCGTCACCAGCCGCGCGTACAGCCTTTGGAGAGGATGCGCGTACTTGATGCTGCCAGCCCACTCACCGGGACCCGGTGACGGGGCCGGCTGCACGCCGGCCTTCTGCATCGCCTCCCGGACGCGCTGTGCGAGTTGGCGCGCTTCAGCCTGCGCGTCGCGCACGCGGAGCAGGAAGTTCTGCTGCTCAATCAGATCGGCGACGGTGATGCCGTCCTTCAGCACGCGCGGATCGACATTGACCGTGAACGTCTTCGGGTGCGCTCCGTCGAGACTTACGGAGTACTTCCCGGGCGCCACCATCGGCCCGTTGTTCGCCCAGCGGTAATCCCACAGGAACCGGTTGTGTCCCGGTCTGGTGGTGAGCGAGGTGATGCTCTCGCGTCCGCGCCCACCGCGCATATCGGGATCCGCGGCGTCGCCTGCCCCTCCCCGGCCGGCTCCGCGCGCGGCTTCAGCCCCCGTCTGCACGGTTCTGACGACGTTGCCGCTGGCATCCTTGATCTCCAGCGACAGCGGGCCCGTGAAGCCAGCCGGCAACATGTAATCGATTGCCGTCGCGACCGCGGGGTACTGCGGTGCGCTGCCACCGCCGCGGCCGCCGCCAGCGCGGTACCGAATCACGTCGCGCGGCTGGATCAACATCGGTGCGGCGGCATCGGTCATCGAGCCGGCAGCGAGCTGCCGCAGCGGGCTCACATCATCCATGATCCAGAACGAACGCCCCATCGTCGAGATCACGAGATCGCCGCGATGTACGCGCATGTCCGTCACCGGCGTGGCGGGCAGATTCTGCTGGAGCGGCTGCCAGCGGCGGCCGTTGTTGAAGGAGACGAACATGCCAAACTCAGTCCCGGCGTACAGCAGACCCGCGCGCTCCGGATCCTCGCGCACCACGCGGGTCGGATGATCCGACGGTATGCCATTCGTGCCGTCGGTCAGCTTCGTCCACGTCGCCCCGTAGTCGTCTGTCTGGTAGATGTAGGGCTTGAGATCGTGCTCGCGCAGGAAGCGGTAGACCGCGATGTAGGCGGAGCCGCGGCGGATGCGCGAGGCATCGATGTTCTGCACACGTCCGCCCGGCGGGAGATCCTTCGGCGTCACGTTCTTCCACGTCTTGCCGGAGTCGCGGGTGACGTGGACCGGGCCGTCGTTTGCCCCGATCCAGATCACGCCGCGCTCGACGGCCGATTCGGCCATCGAATAGATCGACGAGTACACCTCTTCTCCTGTCACATCGCGCGTGATCGGGTTGCCCGGGACGACCTGATACTGCTTTTCGTGCGCCGTGAGATCCGGACTGATGACGTCCCATGTCACGCCGTCATCCGTCGTGCGGTGGAGCACGTGAGACGCCTGATAGACGACCTTCGGGTTGTGCGATGACACCATGACGACGGTCTGACGAGGAAATCTGAACTTGATGTCGTCGGGGTGGTGGCCGTACCGATTCTGTGGATAGACCCATTTCCCCTGCGATTGCCCGGACTCCGCGCTGTAGCGCTCGACCTCTCCCTTGCAGGCGCCCCAGACGACTTTTCCGTCGGGCGTCGGCCAGATGCCGCCCGTCTCGCACCCCGATGCCTGCGACCACGCCTGCACCGGACTGTCGAAGCCGTACGAATGGCGCGGAACACTCGGCACCACGACAGTGGAATTGTCCTGCTGGGGCGCGTAGAGCAGATACGGATGCTGCTCGTCCACGCTGACCATATAGAGCTCGGCGGTCGGCTGATTCAAAATGGTCGACCACGTGCGCCCACCGTCGCGGGTCACGTTCGCGCCGCCGTCGTTGCATTGGATGGCGGTCTGCGGATGATCGGGATTGAACCAGATGCCGTGGTTGTCGCCGTGCGGCGTCGGGACACTGGTAAAGGACTTGCCGCCATCGGTCGATTTGTACAGACCGAGCGCGTTGACCCAGACTTCGTTCTCGTTCCTGGGATTGACATCGACGTAGTTGAAATAAAACGGGCGCGATCGCAGGTTGGCGCTGCTGTTCACGTTGTGCCACGTCGCGCCTGCATCATCCGAGCGATAGAGGCCGCCTTCGGCGGCGGGCGCCTCGATCATCGCGTAGACCACCTTCGGATTGCTCCGCGAGACGTCGAGATCGATCTTGCCGATGAGCGTGCCGGGCAGGCCCGCGGACAGTTTGGTCCATGTGTCCCCGCCGTCAACCGACTTGTAAATCCCTCCCTCTGTCGCCGGCCCGCCGCTGATGATGTCCCAGCCTTTGCGGAACCCGCGGTACATGCCCGCATACAGCTCATTCGGATTCGCGTAGTTGATCGCCAGCACGCGTCCGCCGGTCTGGTCGTTCACGAACAGCGTCTTCTTCCACGTCCGGCCGCCATCCGTCGTCTTGAAGATGCCACGCTCGTCGTTCGGCCCGAAGGGTGAGCCGAGTGCGGCAAGCCACACGGTATCGGGCGACGAAGGATGGACGATGACGCTGCCAATCTGCCCGGCGTCCTGCAGCCCCATGAACTGCCACGTCTTCCCCGCGTCGACGGACTTGTAGGCGCCACGGCCGATGATTACATTGCTGCGGATCGCGGCGCTGCCGGTGCCCACCCAGACGACGTTTGGATCGGATTCCGAGACATCGATCGCGCCGATCGAACCGGTCGCCATCTGCCCGTCGCTCACCGGCGTCCATGAATCGCCGCACGTGTCCGTCTTCCAGACACCACCGCCGGTCGCACCCATGTAGAAGGTGCATGGCTCCTTCCGGATTCCGGCGATCGCGGTCACACGTCCGCCGCGAGTCGGCCCGACGTTGCGCCATCGAAGGTCCTGGTATGCCGTCGTGTCGACGACCGACGCACCGACCCCGGGTTGGTCCTCGGCCCGTCCGCTGAAGCCGTGCATCAGCGGGAGGATGTCAAAGCCGGCGAGGGCCGCCGCGCAGATGCAAATGCTGAGGACGAGGCTGCGGGTGCGCATAATGCGGGTGAGTATAGGACGCTGCGCTCGGACAACGCAAAAACCGGGCCGGCACGTTTCGGGAATCTCTGATAAGGTGTCCGCGCCGAGGACACCATGACGACTGAGGACATCATCGACTTCGATCGATGGGGCCGGCGTATACCGCCCTTCCGCCCCAGACTGCTTGGCAT
>JAIVJE010000562.1 GCA_020200195.1 Acidobacteriota bacterium
ATGTAGCGGCACACTTTGTCGCACTCCGCCATGGCATCGAGCAGATCGTCCGTGATCGTGGTGGGATACAGGTACAGGAGTCTGATCCACTCCAGGCCGTCGATCGTATTCAGCTCGCGGAGCAACCGGGCCAGCGCACCGCGTTCGGCTCGATCGATGCCGAAAAATGTCGTGTCCTGGGAGATCAGCAGGAGCTCGCGCACGCCGCGTTCAGCCAGCGCACGCGCCTCCCGTACGATCGATGCGGACGTGCGGCTCCGGTACGACCCACGCAGCGTGGGGATGATGCAGAACGCACAGGTGTAGTCGCAGCCCTCCGCAATCTTCACGTACGCGAAGTGACCGGGCGTCGTGAGCAGACGCGGTGTCACTGCGTCGTACAGATATGTGGGTAGAGACGCTGCCGCGCCAGAGACGGGGCGCTGGTCGGTTCGAAAGTCGGCAGGCCTGAACACTTTCAGCGGCGACACGCCGGACGGCGCCGACGGTTGAACCGCGTTCAGGATGTCGGGCACTTCGCCGGTGCCGAGCACGGCGTCGATCTCGGGGATCTCTTTCCGGAGCTCGTCACGGTACCGCTCCGCAAGACAGCCGGTGACGACGAGCCGGGAACAGGCGCCATCGCGCCTGAGCGCCGCCATCTCCAGGATGGCGTCTATCGACTCCTGCTTGGCGGTGTCGATGAACGCGCACGTGTTCACGACCAGCACGTCGGCGTGCGACGCATCCGCCGTGATCTCGTGGCCGGCCTCTCTGGCAATACCCAGCATGACCTCGCCGTCGACGAGGTTCTTCGGGCAGCCGAGCGAGACGAATCCAATTCTCATCGTTCGATCAGGGATACATGCGGTAGAGCATGCGCGGGTACGGAATCGCTTCCCGGAGGTGATCGATTCCACAGATCCAGGCAACGACGCGCTCGATGCCCATGCCGAAGCCGCCGTGGGGCACGCTGCCGAACCGGCGCAGATCCAGGTACCACTCAAAGGCTTCCTGCGGCAGCCCGTGATTCTTGATGCGCTGGAGCAGCAGGTCGTAGTCGTCTATGCGCTGCCCGCCGCCGATGATCTCGCCGTAGCCCTCGGGGGCCAGGACGTCCACACAGAGCGCGACGTCGGGCCGCTGCGGATCCGGCTTCATATAGAACGCCTTGACCGCCGACGGATAGCGGTGGACGCAGATCGGCCGCTCGAACAGCTCGGAGAGGGCCGTTTCGTCCGGCGCGCCGAAATCTCCACCCCATTCGAACGGCAGACCTTTCTCCTTCAGGTGCTTGACGGCGTCGTCATATGAGATGCGCGGAAACGGCGCCTGCACGCGCTCGAGCTTTGTGACGTCGCGCTCCAGCGTCGTCAGCTCCGGCCGACGTCGCTCGAGTACGCGTTGCACCACGGAGACCACCAGCCCTTCCGCCAGCTCGATCACGTCGTCGAGGGTGGCGTAGGCCATCTCGGGCTCGACCATCCAGAACTCGGTGAGGTGGCGGCGCGTCTTCGATTTTTCGGCGCGGAATGTCGGGCCGAAGCAGTACACACGGCCGAGCGCCATCGCGTTCGCCTCGTTGTACAGCTGTCCGCTCTGCGTCAGGTACGCCGTTTCGTCTTCGAAGTACTGCACGGGGAACAACGTCGTGGTGCCTTCGCAGGCCGCCGGCGTGAAGATCGGCGTGTCGGCCAGAACGAACCCGCGCTCGTTGAAGAAGTCACGAACCGCATTAATCACTTCGTGTCGCACTCGCAGGATGGCCTGCTGGCGCGCCGACCGGATCCACAGGTGGCGGCGGTCCATCAGATACGTTCCCTCATAGCCAACTTTTTGCATTGCCATCAGCGCCGCGTCCCAGTCGATTGAGCCGAGATAGGGCACGAGGTGCTCGTCCTCGCGTCCGTGATTATCGTGCACGTGTGTGGTGAACAGGTGCTCGGCGGCCATTTCGATCGCATCCGGCACGTCACCCTGCAGGAA
>JAIVJE010000322.1 GCA_020200195.1 Acidobacteriota bacterium
ACGCTGTCTTGGCGATATTCGCGGCCGCATACCTGTCGTACGATTCCAATATCAGTGCATTGTCGAAAAATCTTCCTGAGTCTGTCAACGCTTGGCTGAACATGAGCACTGCGCCGACCTACCTCGTATCCAAACTGCCGGAAACTCGACAACCGGACGACATCACCAGACACTCAGAAAGTCCACCTCGTCGAGATCAGGTCACGAGAATGGAAGGCGCACCTAGAGACAAAGGCGCGCGAGTCCCCCCTGGAAAAGTATACAAGTCAAATCGAAATAATCGTGGCGGGCTGACTATTTCACGCATACCGGGCGAACGGTTCTTCGTAGGCGATGACATCGTCATCGAGATAACACAGGTCGTCAACAACAAGGTGCGCCTGAAGGTTCAAGCTCCAGAGTCGATGCCCATCGAACGTGAAGAGATCGCGAAAAGCAAAGAAGAGAATGGTCACGAGTAAATTGCGCGAGCACCGATGAACTCAGACCATCACGAGCTGTCGCCAGGCTGGATCACCGCAAATCCGGCCGAGGCGTACATCGTCTCCGCAGCAGAAGCGGAACAGCTGCGAAAGCGACTCGACGATGCGGCGAATCGCGCAGGCGACCCGCCCCTGCTCCGACGACTTCTCCTGGTCTGCGCGTTACTCGGTACGCGGGGGATTGATCCGGACGTTGTCCACGCAGCACCCATCGCCAACTATCTGCACACGGTGTTGGAATGCGATGCGCATGCGGCCGACATCGACGACGCGCTGCTGATACTGCACAAACATGAACTTCTCCGGGTCCGGCTAACGGGACCGTACCGCGTCGTCCATGTCCCAGCCCCGGTCCGGCAGGTCGTCCTGCGTGACGTGCCATCGGCCGAGCTGGCGACGATCGCGCGGCTGTGCGCCGATGCCCTCGTCTGTTGCTGGCCGACGACGATCGCCGACGTCGACCTCGACTTGTTGCGCGCGTTGCGCTCCGCTCAGTCACTGCACACCTATGTCGGCGACTACCTGATAACCCGTGAGGCCGGCGGTCACCCGGTGTTGTCGCTGTTCGGCCGCAGCATTGGTCAGGCGGGCTTGCCAACTGATGCCCGCGACGTGCTGCGGAACCTCGCGCGGCGAACGACCCAAGTACTTGGCGCTGATCATCCGGACACACTGAGGAGTCGCGCCAACGCCGCGTCCTGGTTGGGAAAGACAGGCGACTGGCCGGGAAGTCTTGCCGAATTCACCGAGTTGCTCGGCATGTACCAGCGAATCCTCGGCGACACACACACGGACACGTTGGCGACCCGAGCCAGCCGCGCGACCTATCTGGCCCGCTCAGGAGATCTGACGGCTGCCGTCACCGAACTCGAAGCCGTCTTGTCAGCCCGCACCATCCTGCTCGGTCCGCATCACAGCGACACGCTTGTCACGCGTGCCCGACTGATTGGCTGGCGTGCTCGGGCAGGTCACGTCCCCGAGGCGGTCGCCGACTTCGAGGAGGTGCTTGCTGATTTCCTGGCACACCAGCCAAAGGAGGTCAAGCAAATCAGCCTGAGCCGGGCGAGCCTGGCCACCTGGCGCGGCCACGCCGGCGATCTGTTAGCCGCAGTGGCTGGCCATCGAGCCAACCTTGCCGAGATGCTCAGGAACTACGGCACCGACAATCTCGACACGGTCGTCTCGCGCAAGACCCTCGTCCACTGGTGCGAACGAGCCGGCCAGCACGCCGAGGCCACGGCGGAACGCGCCGAACTCAACGCCGCGGCCCGGGCGGTGCTTGAGCGGTATGAGAACATCGTCGGGCCGGATCACCCGGACCTCCATGAACTGCGCGCGACATTGATCGCTTCGGGCACATCCGATGCGAAAAATGGCGCCGACGTCGCAGAGATGCGCGCATTACTCGCTGACCAAGAACGATCTACCGGGCCATCGCATCCTGCCACGATCGCTCGGCGATCCGACCTCGCCGTGCGTCTCGGAAAGTCCGGTGATCCAGCTGGGGCCGTTGCCGAGTTTCACGAGCTGTTGGCACGGGCGGAACCCGCCATCGGACGATCACACCCAGATGTCCTCAAAGCAATGGCCCAACTGGCATCCTGGCAGGGCAGAGCCGGCGACCCCGCTGCTGCGGCGCGCACCCTGCAAGATCTACTCGACCGGCAGGAACAGTTCCTCGGCCAACGCCACCACCACGTGCGTACCACGCTGTCCAGCCTCGCCAAGCAGTACACAGAGAGTAAGAACCGTATTGCCGCAGGGGAAACGCTCGCAGCTTTGCTCGCACACCAACGACGACGCCCTCGCGCAAGCGCACATGAGATCTTGAGAACAACGCAGCACGTCATCATCTGGCACGCTGAATGTGGTCAGACCAAGACGACTGTCGACCACTTGCGCAAGATCAGCCAACAATTGGCGGACCTGGTCGGCCAGCGGCATCCCGACACGCTGGAAGCTCGGTTTCAAGCTGCACGTTGGCTAGGCAGGACGAAACGTCGCAGCCAGGCCGAAGCTGAGCTAAATCGGCTTCTGAAAGACCAGATCAAGTATCTTCGGCAACGGCATCCTCAGGTGATCCGGTCGAGACGGCTGCTCAAACAATGGCAGGAAAACCCGGAACCCGGACAATCCGCCCGTTATATCCCTCGGCACCCGACAACCGCCCCAATGTCGCACGGCGCGAACGGTTGGAAGGAACCGGTCGGCGCGCTGGCCAGACTGGTCAACAGCTCTCGAGCGGCCGGTCCCCTGCTGGAAGTATTGGCGCTCTGCTCGACCGAACCGGTCCCCCGTCAGGTCTGGCTGCTGCTGGCGAACGCGTTGTCGCCATTGGCTTTGGTCGGCGATTCCGATGTGGACGACCTGCTGGCACACGCCGGTCCTTACCTCATCGCGGAGCCCATCGACGATGACATCTGCTACCGGATCAATGCGGATCTCGGCCAGCGGGTGCTCACTCGGGCCGCCGGACGCACCGGGCTCGGCCCGATCGACCCGGTGTTGCGTCATAACACGTTGGCCCACACATTGCTTTCACGATTCACGGACGACGCGGTCCACGACTACGCGGCTCGAAATCTCCCACACCATGCCGCCGCTGGCGGTTTTCTTGGGCGACTCGGTCGCCATGAGATCCTCGACGATCTTGATCTGGACGCACTGACCGCCGTGCTGTGGGAGGAATGGCTCGGCGGCGCGCCGCTGCCTGATGGTCTCTCTGACCTACTTCAAATCCGCCATCTGCTTGCCGCAGCCGCTCCGGCGGACCGAGCCACAATTCGCGGATTGATCAACCCGCAGGTGGCGTCACGTCCCGACGTGGCGACTCCGGTCTGGACGGTCACCTGGACACAGCGGACTGGTGATCCCACGCACCTCGCGCTCGTCGGCGGACCGACCGGTGATGCCGACCATGAGATTCGGGCGCTCGCCCATGTGCGCCGATCGGGACGGAACCTGCTGATCGTCGGCCGCCTGTCTGGCGAGTTCGAAGTATGGGACACCGGAACCGGTCGCCGTGTCCGATCCGACATGTACGGACCCGCGAACCTCATCGCACTCGACGTGACAGTCCTCGATGACGTCCAGGTGCTGGCCGCTGTTGGCGATTGGCATTGCCGACTGTGGAACCTCGCCGACGAATCACCATGGGACAACCCGCTCATCGAGGTCGACGGCGGGATCCGCGCCGCAGGCTTTGTCCAACGAGACGACCGTGACAGCTTGCTCGCGATCGCAGAAGGCAGCGGACACCTCACCTTGTGGGATCCCGTGGAGGGGCGGGTGGCAGATCGGTCGATCGCTCGTCTCACCGTGCCGGCGACCGACCTCTGCACGTTCGTGTCCCAGCGCCGTCCGAGTGACTGTGTGGCCGTGATCAGTGGCCATGTCACGATCTGGGAGACCGAACCGCTTCGCCTGACCGATGTGATCGTACCGGCCGATCATGGACCCATCACCTCGATGGCCAGAGCGTTCGACGGCGCGTCCGTGCGGCTATGGGTCGGCTATGCCGACGGCCACATCGCGGTGCACGACCCCTACACCGGACAGCGACACACCCTGCTGCCAGCGCACGACGGGCCTGTCACGGCACTTTCGACGGTACGACCGGCCGACGGGCCCAGCCTCGTTGCCAGCGGCGGTGCCGACGGAACGATCAAGCTGTGGAACGCCCGGTCAGCCGAGGACACCGCACCGGCCTCGATCGACGTCTTGTCCGAACGCGGCATTCGCGTACGCGCCTTGGCCTTGCCTCCGCGCGGTCCGAAGCGTCTCGCCTCCGCCACCGCGGACGGGACGGTACGTTTATGGCAACTACCGCGGATGCGGGATCTACCTGCGGAACCAACGGCGGTCAAGTCTTCCATCACGACCATGACGACTGTCGAATTCGACGAACAGTCGCGCCGGTCCCTGGTCACCGGGCACCGCAACGGATTGCTGCGACTGCACGATCCCACGACCGGAGAACCTATAGGTGACCCGATGTGCCCGCACCCGTCATCCGTACAGGTCGTGATCGACCTGCCGGGGACGTCCGGCCAGACACGACTTGCGACACTTGGCGCAGACAGCACCATCCGCCTCTGGGACCTCGCAGGGGATCGCATCGCACAGTCGAGCATGATCGCCGAACTCCCGTGGTCGGATGCAGGAACGCCCACGACGATCGCGGCCACGAGGTGCGACGATCCGCTGATCGCGATCGGGGACACCACCGGAGTGGTCCGGCTTTGGAACGGACGACGGGGAATCACGACATCGACCCGGACGCACGCAGGCATGGTCACGTCGATGAAGTTCATGCCAGTGCACGACGGCATTCAATATCTGATAACCGGCGGTTCGGATCACACGATCCGTTTCTGGATCACGAACACGCATGACGGCACGCTCCGCCAAGCTGGCCAACTCAGCACAGTCGGATCCGCACCGATCAACGCATTGACGGTGCTGTCCACGGAGGACGGAATCATCATCGCCGCTGGTGACGACAATGGCGACGTACACGTGGTCGATCTACAAGGTAGAGCGGTTGCGGCTATTCCGCGTTCCGCCGAATACGCCGAGCCGCTGATGAAACTGGACAGCATTCGTGCACTCGATGGTCGATGGCTTCTTCTTGGCATCGGACGGGACGGCACGCTACGCCTCTGGCGATCCGACACGTGGGAGCTGGTGCATTCGCTACGACTGGAAAGTCCGCTGACGGCCTGCCACGTGTTCGGTTCGGAACTGGTGATGGCGACTCGCAAAGGAATTTCCCTTCTCGCATTGACCATGGATTCGACAGATATGGTGGACAATGAACAGTCTTGACGCGCTCTGGGAAAAAGGTAGGAATCTACCGGACGTCGTCGCGCCAGCTCTAGATTTTCTGAAACAGCTTGGGCTTTCTCCACGCGATGAGGAACTCGGCAACAGAATTCGCCTTGCCCTCATGCATCGTTCGTTCCTCTATGAAAACCAGGACTTGCTGCCTGGCGTCACGCCAGCTCATCTTGACGCGCTCACCACATTGGGTTCCACGTTCATGCGCCGGACGCTGGCTATCAGCGCCTATCGACGATTCGGCGACATCAGCAGCGGACTACTGAGCCGGGAAGTCAACCACATCGGAACACTGGTGCCCGTGTGGGCTGCCAACGCACAATGGCTTCGCTCCGCAGCACTGATCAGCAAGGGACTAGCCCGCAACAACTTGCCCAAGAAGGTGCCAATCAGTCTTTTCCACCAGCTAATCGGGGTGCTCTGCCTGTCCGGCGAAGCTACTGCCGCAGAAGGACTAGTCGACGAGTTGCACCACCACGTACCAGCAAGCCCCGGCGTGGCCGATCCCAAGACGACACTGCAGGAATTGTTGCCCGGCAAGGCCATCCGCTACGAGTACAGCCGCGAGGGAGAAGACCATGCGGCGACCTACCATGCAGTGGTCATCGACGAGGCTGGGCGACGCAGCGTGGGTAGCGGTGGCAGCAAGACCGCTGCCAGCCAAGCCGCCGCATGGGCATTCATTGAGGCCAACTACCTCGACCTGGTCCCGGCCGGTCCAAATCCCCGGCAACCACGTTCACCACAGCCGGTCACGTCACATAACGCGCACGAGAAAGTGGTCCTCCAGCTGCAGGAGCTGTTCTCGCTTCCGGATTCCGCTCGGGGCTTGCTTTCGCAAGCGCTGATCCACCAGTCATGGGCCTACGAACATGCCCAATCCATACAGGAAGCGAACCAACGGGACAACCAGGTGCTGGCCTATCTCGGGTCGACCACAACGAACTACGAGTACACCCGTTCGCTCTCGATAGCCATATTGGAAAACAGGAGCGCTTCAAACGAACGTAAAATCCACACCCAGCAAAACGAGACGTTGGCTGACGCATTTCATCGCACGGGGTGCTCAGCCGGATTGCTACTCGGACGCGGGATGGCCCGTGAATCACGGACCGGTATCAGCACTGTGGTGACATCGGATGCGTTCCAAGCGATCGTCGGCGCGGTTCATGTCGTCTCCCGTTGCCCCATTACCCTGGCTGAAATCTGGCCGGTATCGTGGCGACCGATCTGGAATCTGGTGGCCCCCGAACAAGTCTTACCTGAAAGCACGCGGTTGCGCCTTGACCACCTGGCCGATGTCAGCCGACTTTCCGTGGAGTATCGGATCAAGGCACAAGGCCCAGATCACGCCCGGCTGTTCCGCGCCGTCATCGACGTGGACAGTGCCGCGCTCGGTCGATTGGTGACGATAGATGGCCCATTCGAACGTAGTAAAACTCAGGCCCACGAGCACTCCGCTGCACGCCTGATCGCGCTCCTGGAGACACTCAAGGAAGACACCCCAAACGCTACGGCTGACACGCCGCCATCCCTCGTCCAGTTCCTGGTCGTGCATCTGGCCACCGTGTTCGCGGCCAATCCAACGTGGCACGAACTCTGGGCACGTAAGCGACTTCTCGGGCTTCATCTCGCTAGCTCAAGCGCCCGGCTCCTTGCCTGGGCAGAAGCGGTAGACACACTAATCGACGCACAGCTTGAGCCAAGCCTCGTGCACGATCTTGCCGCCGCCTACGCCACCGCCATGCGAAGCACCTCGCGCACGGGCCAAAACGACGATAGCGATCCGTCGCCCGGAAGGGTGGGCTCGCTGGCCGACGCTGTCCGGCTGGCCATAGCGCTCGCTACCGCGCAGGTCGAAGCCGGGCTGGCTGCTAATGCCGATGCTGAGTAGACAGAAGTCACAGACGGCCCACCTACGAGTTCGTCCCGCGCAGGTAGCCGCTACGTAACGAAAGGACCGTCACGTAGGTCAACGTCAGCACAATCGGAGGGAACGACACCAGGTGAACAGGCACATCCTGACAAAGGGGGCCGGTGAACAATCGAAAGAAACCCCAACGCAGGAGTCCGGTCCGGGTATGGAACGTCGCCGTTCACGGTGTGCAGCACGATCCGCCAGGCTCACGCAAGATCGCCACCGTGCTCATCCAACTCGTGAAAAGCATGCACGCACATCAGACTAAGCAGCTGGCTCTGCTCAAGACGCATGTGACACTCGGTCACGACCACAGGACACCTAAAAGGTGATAGAACCCCTACAGAAACGCCCTGACCTACGATTTCTCTACTGCATGCCATCCTGATGTACAACACGCTACGATAAACCCGCAGGTCAAAGGCGTGCGAACCCCTAGGGTGGAGGTGCCGGGAGCCTACTACAACACAAAGCGGCATGTCAGCGTGCTGGAATGTCTGATCAAGAAGCTGCCGGACTCCTCCAAGC
>JAIVJE010000275.1 GCA_020200195.1 Acidobacteriota bacterium
CGCGAGCAGGTAACAGCCACCATCGTGACGATCCCCAGCCCCGACAGAGCGACCACGATCGCCACCGGGTCGCGCGGGGTGACGCCGAACAGTTGGCCGGCGACGTAGCGGTCCGCGGCGAGCGAGCCGAGAGTGCCGAGCGTCGCCCCGATGGTCACCAGCAGCAGCGTCTCACGCACCATCATCCAGACGACGCTCTGCTGTCGGGCGCCGACGGCGATACGAATCCCGATCTCGCGCGTGCGTCGGACCACGCGATACGCCATCACCCCGTAGAGGCCGATACACGCCAGGCTCAGTGCAAGCGTGGCAAAGAACGTGGCGAGGGCAGCACGCCGATTCGCGAAGCAAGAGGCGGTTTCGAGTCATCGCGCATCGCCACCGGGCGCAGGCGTTATCGTCACGTTGCGGAAGTATGCGATGGAATTCGGGCCGGGCAACAGCGCGATTGCGCCTTTCGCCTGGCCACCCATTTTGAGGTCGTTAACGATCAGCGTCGGCTGTTCCTGATCGTGCACGTAGAGACGCGCGTGCGCATCACGCACTACGATCCTGACCTTCGTCCATACATCGGGGACGAGGTCCACGTACGCCTCATACTTCGATGGCGTCTCTTTGCGCGTGCGGAAGAATAGCCAATCGGGATACGAGCTGTACTGCACTGCATGGTTCCGTCGCTCCTGATCGTCGGCGCGGCCATTCGTCGGACGCAGGTAGAACTGCTCGAATGCTCCCAGGTCGTTCTGCACCCGAAAGGCGATGCCGACGAAGCCGCGAGCGGTCTCCGGTGCTCCTGGCGCCGGTGCACCGGCGATCTCCGCCTCGATTACGCCGTTGGTAAACTCGGTCCCCTCGACGACGACAAGGGCCGTGCCTGTTGTTCGCTGAGCCTCGGGGGATTGGGACGTCTGAGCCGGCAACTTTTCGGTAACGCGCAAGCCCTTCTTCCCATTCAGCGTAGCCGGTTCCGCCGTCGCGTTGACGAGTCGCAGACCTGCCGTCGACACCAGAGGGTAGTGCCTGGTTTGAGCCGACCCGTCGATGTTGAGAAGCGTCAGGGTGGTCGCAAGGGTGACCAGGGCGCCGTGAATGCCACAGGATCGCCGTGGGGTATGGGTCCCCGCATCGACACGGATGGACGAACGAGGGTTACGAAACATGGCTACTCCTTGAATGCGAGGACCAGTACGCCGGGTTTACATTCTCTGGCTGGCGGGTGGCACGTGGCCGTTCAACCGCAGGTACACAACCAGCTGCCCGTAGATATCCCAGGTGTGGCCGACAATCACGATCGCGATGTGGACCGTGCGCTCGCCGAACGTCTGTTGTACGTCTGTCGGTCGAAAGCCATACTTGTCCGCAGGCATTTCGTCGGCAATCCTGTGCATCGTGGTCTTCAGTGCTGACCAGTCCTTCAACAGTTCCACCTGCAGTGACACGGTCTGTGTGTGCGCGCGGTTGGCCCCGAACAGCGCAATGGCGCCAAACGTAAACACCACGATCGTGGCGCGAAGCATGGTCATATCGGTCTCCTTCTGGTCGAGCAGGGTTTCGTGAATCAGGGCGCGTGGCGTCCGGCCGGGCCCGCCCCGTGTGCGTCTGGCATCACGGTCAGGTTCCGGAAATGCGCGACCGTGCCGTAGTTGATCCAGAGCGCAACCTTTCCGCTGCGCTGCACCCCGGTCTTGAGGTCGTTGACGATGAGCGTGGGCTGTTCCTGACCGTGGACGTAGAGACGTGCGCGGTTGCCACGCACCTCAATCCTGATCGTCGTCCACACGTCCGGCAGAAGGTCGACATACGATTCGTACCGGGATGGCGCGTCCTTGCGCAGGCGGAGCCACGGCCAGTTCGGGAGCGAGGAGTACTGCGTGGAGTGATTCCGTCGCTGCTGGTCCTCGGCGCGGCCGTTCGTCAGCCGCAGGGAGAACAACTCATACACCCCGTTGTACAGCCGGAAGGCAATGCCGACGAAGCCGCGCGCGCCGGGGCCAGCGCCTGGTGCCGGGGCGCCGGCAACCTCCGCCGTGATCACGCCATCCGAGAACTCGAGGCCCTCGATCACGGCGTACTGCCCGACGCGGGCCTGCACGTCGTCCAATTCGTCGTCGGTCATGCCCTTGAACCGTCGGAGCGTCTCGTCGGACAGGGTGACCCGCAACCCCTTCTTGCCGTCGAGCACCCGCACGTCAGCAGCGTCGACGTGATCGCGAGAGCGACTGATGTGAGTCGAACCAATTGAAGCTCCTTCGGGAAGTCGCCCGCGTACGGTCACGCGGTCTGAGGATCAACGTGTGAGGATGCTACTGAATTGCTGTCGCCCGCGAGATGTGCCAGAAGTCATGAAATGGTCACCGTGACTTGTGACCCACGAGCGCTGGACGGATACTCTGTCGTGTGACTCTTCCTGCGGCCGGTTCAGCGCTTGGCAGCGATGCCATCGTCGGCTACCGCGCGTTTCTCGCGGTGGTCGTCGCGGCATACTTCACGCTCATCGCCCTCACGCCGCGAGCGGCGTGGATGCCCGACGTCCTGTGGGCGCAGCTGCTGCCGCTCAGTGCGCTGTATCTCTCCCTCGGGATCTGGGGATTCGACTATGCCCGAAGGCGGAGTAGCCTGCCGATCTCGCTGAGCTACCTGCTCGTCGAGTTCGCAATCGGCATGCGCATCAACTCCCTAGCGTGGGGAGGCGGGCTGCCGCTGATTCTGCTGCCGCTGGCCGCGCAGGCCGTCATCCTGCTCCCGCGCCGGCTCGCCGCCGTGATGTGCGTGCTCGTCATCGCTGGCGTCAGCGGCAACCTGTCATGGGTGCCCGAGTGGCCGCACTGGCTGCGCAACATCGCGCAAGCCACAGCGGCCGTGGTGTTCGTGGTCGTCTACGTCGGCGTCGCGCAACGCGAGCGCGAGGCGCGGCAGCGCACCGAAGCTCTCTCGGTTGAAGTCGCGCAGCTCGCCGCCGCGAACGAACGCAACCGCATGGCGCGCGAGATTCACGACACAGTGGGGCACTACCTGACCGTCATTCATGTACAGCTCGAAGCGGCGCGGGCGGTGATTGGCACGGATGCCGAACGCGGCATGCTGGCCATCACGCGGGCACAGGCGCTGGCAAAGGACGGCCTCGCCGCCGTCCGCCAGTCCGTGAAGGCGCTGCGCGAGGATCAACAAGTCGAAAGGGTTGCCGAGCAGATCGCGTCGCTCGTGGATTCGGTGCGCGACGAGCGATTCGCCGCCACATTCAAGACCTCCGGCAAGCCATGTCCGGTCAGGGCCGCGGTCGCGCTTGCGCTTCACCGTACGACGCTCGAGGCGCTCACCAATGTGCGAAAGCACGCCGACGCCGCGAACGTCGAGATCGAGCTCGCGTTTCTCGACAATGGACGGGTGCAGTTGCGCGTGCACGACGATGGGAAGGGCGCTACGGATGCGACAATGGGAACGGGCTTTGGATTGAGAGGGATTCGCGAGCGAGCGCAGCAGTTGAGCGGCACCGCGCGCTATCACACGGCACCCGGTCTAGGCTTCACGTTGAATGTAGAGCTGCCGGCATGACGCGCATCATCATCGCGGACGATCAGGCGCTCTTTCGAGAGGGCCTCCACACACTTCTGTCGACACGGCCCGATATGGACGTCATCGGCGAAGCGGCCAATGGTGAGGAAGCGGTCGCACTCGTCGAGAAGCTGCGGCCGAACGTCGTCCTCATGGATCTGCGAATGCCCAAAGTCGATGGCATCCAGGCGACTGCCCGCATTCGCGACCGCTGGCCCGAGATTCCGGTTCTGGTCCTCACCACGTTTGATGACGATGCGAATCTGTTTGGCGCGCTGAGGGCCGGTGCCGCGGGGTACCTGTTGAAGGATGTGTCGTCGGAGACGCTCGTCTCGGCGATTCTGGCGGCGACGCGGGGCGAGACGTTCCTGCAGAGC
>JAIVJE010000031.1 GCA_020200195.1 Acidobacteriota bacterium
CCCCAGGATGACGAGCGTCCGGACCGTGCCCCCCTTCATTGCGGAGACGAGCGAGGCCAACGAGCTCACGCTCGGAAGTGCCGCGTCCTTCGTCTCGAAATAGCTGACCGTCTTGCCCGTGTTGCCGAGATTCGTGTTCAGGGCGCAGACCGCGGCGTGGACGGCCGCGGGCTGGCGCTCCCCAGCCACGATCAGCCCCTTGCCGCGGTTCGCCAGAAGGTCCTTGGCAAGGGCGTCGATCCAACGCGGATCGATACCCGGGACTCCGGCTCCCGCCTGGCTTGCGGCTCCACCCGCGGGTGGAACAAGGCGTGCCGCCAGGGCCGCGAGGAAGGGGGCGATCTGCCGGCTCTCGAGACGGAGCCGATGATCCGCCATGGCTCCCGTCAGCGAATAGACCCCTTCAACAGCGTAGAGTCGGTTCATCGCGCCGCCGGAGGCTCCCGCACGTCGTCGGGCCGCGAAGCCTCGCGTGTGACGGATCATCTCCGGGTCGGTCAGGAGCGGGTCGGCGTCAAGGGCGAGGATGACGGACGCTTGATCGACCCGGAGCATGAGGTCGAGGTCGCGCCCCGTGGCGGACCGCAGGCCTGCGAGCCGGTTCTCGTCGCTCACCGCCTCGTAGGTCGCCCAGATCGCCCGCGGATAACGAGCGCGGAACTCAGATGCCAGGCGCGCCAGGGTGGGGGAGGAGAAGGACTCGGAAAGGACCGCAAGGCCGGCACCACCATCCGCGGCATGAGCCTGCGACAGCTGCTTCCACGCCGTCACGAAATCGTTCCAGGACTTCGATTCCCCTTTCAGCCTGACCGCTTGCGAGCGGTCCGGATCGTACAGGCCGAGGACAGACGCCTGGATCCGCGCGCTCGAGACCCCGAGGGTCGCGGGGTGACCCGGGTTCCCCTCGATCTTGGTCGGTCTCCCTTCGTGGCTCTCGACGATGAGGCCGTAGGCGCTCCGGCGGAACGGCATAGTCGTCGCGTAGTAGCGGGGTATCCCGGGGACGACGTCCTCCGGAGCGGTGACATAGGGGACGATCTCTTCGACGGGGCGCCGGCACCCCGCGAGCCCCGCGAGCGACAGTGAGGCGCCCAAGAGCATCATCATGTCGCGCCGGGTGATCCCCTCGGGAAGCTCCGAGGCTCCCTCCGGGAACTCCCGCTCGAGAAAGGCGCGGGACTCGGGGCTGTCTTCGAGCTGCGAGAGACCTCGCCAATATATCCGCGTCACCGGTGGCACCCCGAACAGTCAGTCGGCGGATTGACCGGTCGTTCGCGGTCGAGCTGCGCCGCGAGCATCCCGACGTCCCGGGGAGGCGTCCACTTCATGTTGGTGACCTCCGAGATGGGACGTCTGCTGGGACCGGGGTTGCGGTGGCAGTCGAGGCACCAGCTCATACTGAGGGGCGTCATCTGAGTGACCGTTTCCATCTCGTCGATGCGGCCGTGACAGGTGACGCAGCCGATGCCTGCCCCCACGTGCGCGTTGTGAGCGAAATAGGCGTAGTCGGGAAGCTTGTGGACGCGAATCCAGCGCATCGGCCGGCCGCTCTTTGCGCTTTCCAGAATCGGTGCGAGCGTCTGGCTGTCCCTCTTCACGGTCTGATGGCAGTTCATGCAGGTCTGCGTGGGCGGAACGTTCGCGACGGGAGAAATCTCGACCGAGGCGTGACAGTATCGGCAATCGAGACCAAGCTCGCCGACATGGAGTTTGTGGCTGTACGGAACGGGCTGAACGGGACGGTAGCCTACGTCCGTGTACCACGGCGAAAAGAAGTACCAGACGCCCGCGATCGCGAGGATCGGACCGAGGCTGCCCACGATGGCGGCTACGATCGGGAGTTTGTTCCACCAGGGGGGAAAGATCTGGCCCAATGGCTAGGGCTCCGGGGCGCTGAAGGACCGTTGCCCAGGCCGCGAGTCCGCGATGGAACTGTGGTGCCACATCCACGCGCCCCCAAAGAATTTGTCGCAGGGGAACGACGGAAATTCCGTCGAGTGAGGCCGCATGTTATTCCACGAACTTTGACAGGGTCAAGCGCGCCGCGCACTTCCGAGCGGGACTATTCGCAGATCGACCATCGGGTTCGGACACGTAATGCGCGTGACGCTGTGGTATCACCTGATCGGCGGCCGTCGGCGTCCTCACCGAAGCGTGCCGGGAACCCATCCGCGCGACATGTAGTCGGACATCGTGATGCTGAACAGGATCAGCAGCCAGAAGAATCCCGATCCGGCCACGACCCAGGTCAGGCGGCTGCTCCACCGGACGTGCATGAAGAACAGGATCACCAGCAGCGCCTTCGCGCACGCCACCGACAACATCACGATGTTGTTGAGCGGACCCAGATCGAATTTGGCGACCAGCACCGTCACTCCGGTGCCGATCATCAGGGCCAGGAAAATCAGATAGTAAAGACTCTTCGGAGCGACGTGACCTGACATCGTGTCTCGACCTTAGTGATAGTGATAGCCAATCAGGTACAACAACGGGAACAGGAAGATCCACACGATATCGACGAAGTGCCAGTACAACCCCGACACCTCGACGGGCGTGTAGTATGTGCTGTCGAACTGGCCTCGCCAGGCCATGATCGCGATGACGGTCATGATCCCGAGCCCGATGATCATGTGGAGCGCGTGCAGTCCGGTCATGCAGAAGTACAGCGAATAGAAGATCTCCGCCGCCGCGGGATACTGACCCTCCCAGACGAAGTTCGGCCCGGGCACGAGGTGATGCGTGAACTTGTCGGTGTACTCGATCACCTTCACGCCGAGGAATGCGGCGCCGAGCACCATCGTCGCGACGATCCAGCCTACCTGCGTCCTCGCAGGCGCGCTGGTCTGCGCCGCGCGGACGCCCAGCGCCATCGTCAGCGAGCTGCAGATGAGCACGGCCGTGTTCACGGCGCCCCAGGTCACGTTCAGGTGATTGCTGGCCTCCTGGAAGCCCGTCGGGCTGGCCCATCGGTACACCAGGTAGGCCATGAACAGGCCGCCGAAGAACATGATTTCGGTGACGAGGAACACCCACATGCCGAGCGTCGAGGCTTCGACCTGCTGCTCCATGTCGTCGAAGTGGTGCTGCAGCCTCGGATGGTACGCGTGCTCCGCGTGTACGCCCGGCTGGATCGCGTCCACGTTGGCCACGAGCGGGGGTTGGTGAATCGGGCCCGGAAAATGCTCGGCGTGACGGTCAAGCAACTCCGACCTCCTGGCTCGGATGCACGTACTGGTGCGTGCCTTCCGTGACGACCGGCGTCACCGTGAAGTTCTCGGTCGGTGGCGGTGACGGGATCTCCCACTCCAGCCCCCTGGAGCCCCAGGGATCGTTCGCCGCTTTCTCACCGGCGACCAGCGAATACATGAAATAGATCAGCGGGATGATGTAGCCAACCGCCAGGATCGATGCGCCGGCCGACGAGAGCACGTTCAACACCTGGAACTCGGGTGGATACGCGTGATAGCGGCGCGGCATGCCGATGTAGCCGGCGATGAACTGCGGGAAGAACGTCAGGTTGAACCCGACGAACACGATCAGGGCGGAGAACTTGGACCACGCCTCGGAGTACAGCTTGCCCGTCATTTTCGGCCACCAGTAGTGCAGCCCTCCCAGATACCCCATGATTGCGCCGCCGACCATGATGTAGTGGAAGTGCGCGACGACGAAGTACGTATCGTGCACGTGAATGTCGATCCCCATCGTCGCGAGGACCAGACCGGTGAGGCCGCCGATCGTGAACAGGCCGATGAACCCGAACGCGTACAGCATCGGTGAATCGAGCGAGACGGATCCTTTGTAGATCGTCGCCGTCCAGTTGAAGACCTTGATCGCCGACGGAATGGCTACGAGGAAGCTGATGAACGAGAAGATCAACCCCGCATAGACCGACTGGCCGGCGACGAACAGGTGGTGGCCCCAGACGAAGAACCCGATCACCGCGATGGCCAGCGACGAGAACGCGATAAACGAGTAGCCGAAGATGTTCTTCCGCGAGAAGGCCTGCACGATCTCGCTGATGACGCCCATCGCAGGCAGGATCATGATGTAGACCGCCGGATGGGAGTAGAACCAGAACAGGTGCTGAAACAAAACGGGATCGCCGCCGAGCGCCGGGTCGAAGATGCCAAGATGGAGCGCACGTTCCGCCGCCACCATCAGGACGGTGATGGCGATGACCGGCGTGCCCAGGATCATGATCAGGCTGGTGGCGTAGTGCGCCCAGATGAACAGCGGCAACCGGAACCACGTCATCCCCGGCGCCCGCATGCGGTGAATCGTGACGATGAAGTTCAGGCCCGTCAGGATCGAGGAAAAGCCGGTGATGAAGACGCCGAGCGCCGCCGACATCACGTGCGAATTGGACGCAGCGGTGCTGTACGGCGTGTAGAAGGTCCAGCCCGTGTCCACGCCGCCGCTGAGCGCTGCGAACAGTGTGAACACGCCGCCCAGCACGTAGATGTACCAGCTCAGGAGATTGATGCGCGGAAACGCCAGGTCCTTCGCGCCGATCATGATCGGGACGAGGAAGTTCCCGAGCACGGCGGGGATCGACGGAATCAGGAAGAAAAACACCATCACCACACCGTGCATCGAAAAACGCGGTGATCGAGACGAGATAGAGCAGCGCGATTCGTTTATGGTCCTTCGTCAACAACCAGGACGCGAGCCCGTGGCCGTTGTTGAGATAGTTGAGCGTCTCCATAATTCCTATCGCCCCGGCTTCCTGGGTTCCTGTACCGGCTGGTCGCTCTTCTGCGGCATCGTCGGCGCCGCGGTGCCCGCGGGCGACGGCGCTGTTCCCTGGGCGCTCAGCGACCGCACGTACGCGATCAGCTGCAGGAGCTGTTCTTCGGTCACGAGCCCCTGAAACGTCGGCATGATCGGCTGGAACCCCGCGACAATCTTCGCTTGCGGGTTGACGATCGATTCGCGGATGTAAGCCTCATCTGCCGTGACCCGTCCACCGTCCTGCAACTCGACGGTGTTGCCGAACAGGTTCGTGAGCACCGGTCCGCGACCCTGCGACCCCTGTATGTGACACGTATTGCACACGAGATCCTGGAACAGCTTTTCCCCGGCGGCCACGGGTGAGTCCGACGCGCTGCCGCCGCTCAGCCACGCCTGGTAGTCGGCCGGATCCATGGCGACGACCCTGCCGGTCATGCCGGAGTGCTTCGTGCCGCAGTACTCGGCGCAGAAGAGGTGATAGGTCCCCGGTTTCGTCGCCTCGAACCAGAGCGTGTTGTAGCGTCCTGGGATGACGTCCGCCTTCACGCGGAACGCCGGTATGTAAAAGCTGTGAATGACGTCCTCTGACCCCATGATCAGTTTCACTGGACGTCCCACCGGCACGTGCAACTCATTGATCTCGCGCTGCCCGTCCATATGCTGGATCTTCCACATCCACTGCTTTCCGACGACGAAGATCTCCATGGCGCCGGCAGGCGGGCGATACAGGTCGAAGAAGACCTTCGCACCCCACGCGAACATCCCCATGGTGAGGAAGAAAGGGATGACCGACCAGAGAATCTCGAGTATCAGCGAGCCATGAATCGCCACGCCGACCTCGGCATCGTGGCGGCGGCGATACTTGGCGGCGAAGAAGGCGATGGCGCCGGCGATGATCAGTGAGAAGAACGCCGTGATGGCCACCACGAAGAAATAGATGGCGTCGACCTGGCCGGCCTGGACCGAAGCCTGTTGCGGAAACAGCGGAAAGTTCGTGAACATCGTCAGGTTCGAGTAGCCGACGCGGCCGCCGCCTGGGCCCGCTCGCGCCGCAGGCTCACGGCCAGGAAGGCCACCAATGCCAGAACGAACGCGATTCCGGCCGCCCGCACCATCCGCAGGACCGCGGCGCCGTACTTCCCCGTCGCCGGGTCGTAGTGGTAGCAGAGCAGGAGAAAGTCATCGATTGGCGTCCCGATACGCTCGTCGGAGGCCTCGATGATCCCCAGCCGGATATCACGAGGCGAGTATTCGATCCCGTAGTAATACCTGGCGATCTTGCCGCGCGGCGTGAGCAGCTCGATCCCCGCCGCGTGCGCGAACTGTCCGATCGACTCGTCGTACGCATACCGAAAGCCGACGGCCTGGGTCAGGCGCGTGATCGAGTCTTCCTTCCCGGTCAGAAAGTGCCAGCCCCCCGCCGTGTGCGGCCGCTTGTACCGCTCCATGTAGCTCGCCTTCTTCTGCGTGGCGAGGCCGGGACCCTCCCTGGGGTTGAAGCTGACCGCGACGACTTCGAACTCACGTCCGGGTTCGAAGTTCATGACGCCGAGCGCGGTGACCAGTCCGTTGAGCACCTGCGTGCAGAGCATCGGGCACTCGTAATACACGAGCGCGAGAATGACCGGGCGCTTGCCGAAGTAGTCCCCCAGGCGCACGTCACGTCCGGCCTCATCCACGAACGGCAGATCGAGCGGGATGGAATGGTTGAGCCGTTGATCGATCCCGATCTGGTTGAGCAGGCCAGGCTTGGCCGACGTCGGATCGCCGGAGGGGGCCAGGCCCTGCGCGCGCGCAGGCATTGGCACGATCGCGACGGCCGCGACGACACATGCTCCGAGAATCCTGCTTGCTCGCGTCATGGGCGTTTACTTGTGCGCCCGCCGTGCGGCGGCTGTGCAGGCGGCTTGGGCGCTCCGCCTTCAGGCACCGCCGGGGCGCCGACACGAGGCGCGCTGATCGTCCGCCCGCTGGAAGACTCGCCCATCGCGGGAGCGTGAGTACCGATTCTGGCGTCGATCGGGTCACCAGCGCGTACGGGCAACCCGCGCTGAATGATCAGTTTCTTCGCCTCGCCAATCGGAATGTGCGCGACGCCGGTCTTCTCGTCAATCCACCCGTAGTGGCCGAGCTGCTTGTCTTCACCTGACCGCTGCTTTTCGAGTACCACGGGCTCATTCGTCAGCAGCTGCGGCCGTGCCGCGCTCCCGAAGAACGGCGTTTCGGTAGTCGTGTCCGGCATCTGGCTCGCCGGCCTGGCCAGCGGCGACAGCTGTGGATCGTTTCGGGTCGCCTGCCTGTCGAAATATCCAAACAGCAGCCACATCAGCACCGAGGACACCAGGCCCATCGCGGCCATGCTGCTGGCAAAGACGAGGATGCCGCGCACGTTGATGTCGCTGTGCTCGTGTGCGACGTCCTCGTTGTGGTCCCCTCCCGGTGGGATTCCATCGTCGTACGAGGCTGCGCCATCAGTGTGTTTCATGCGCAAACGCCTCCTTGAAATACGGGTCGTTGAACGGCAACAGCGCGCGACCGCGGAGCTGCCGGACGAACACGAACACCCAGACCCCTGCCAGGCCGAGCGGCACGGCGAGGTCCATCCAGTGGATCGGGAACCCGTGGCGTTCGAAGTTGGGCTCGACCAGCCAGATGATGTCCACGATGCGCATGACCAGGACGGCGGCCGCAATAGTCGCAAGGAGCGACGGGCGTCGTTTGAGGTCGCGCGACAGCAGGAGGGCGAACGGCAGTGCGAAGTGCCCGGCGACGAGCAGCAGCGAAACAGGTGCCCATGCGCCCTGGATGCGCTCGATATACCAGGGAATCTCCTCGGGAAGATTTCCTGACCAGATGATCAGGAACTGCGAGAAGGACAGGTAGGCCCAGAGCATGACGAACGCCAGCATCAGCTTGCCGAGGTCGTGGAAGTGGCGCGGCACGAGCGTCGAGGCCAGCGGCTGCGTTCTCGCCATCCTCGACAGCACGGTGATCGCCAGGGCCAGGGCCGACAACCCGCACCCCACGAGCGTGAGCAATCCGAAGATCGTGGAGTACCAGTGCGGATCCAGCGACATGATCCAGTCGACCGACGCGAAGGTGATGGTCATGATCAGGACGATCAACCCGGGCGCGCTCAGGGCCCGAAAGCGCACCGAATCTGCGGGTGTCACGGCGATCTCTCCGCGGTCCTGACCCGCCGACCACTTGTTGAGCAGCCACGCGGCCGCCATCCACAGCGCGAAATAGACGACGGCGCGGAGGGTAAAAAACTGCACGTTCAAGTACGGCGCCTTCGCCTGCAGGACCGCATCTCCCTGAACGGCCTCCGGCCGCGCCCACAGAAACAGCTTCGGCATCCCGAATAAAATCGGCACGAAGAACAACGCGACAATGGGGAGCGTGCGCGCGGAGGCTTCCCAGACGCGCCGGCTGACCAACCCCCATTGGCCTCCCGACAAGTGCTGCAGCATCAGGAGCCCGAGCGAGCCGAGCGTGAGTCCCAGACAAAAAAGAAAGCCAACCAGCCAGGATCGGAAGAACTGATCCGGGAACCACACCGCGCCGACGACGCCCGCGAGCAGGCCCCAGAAGCCCACGATGAGCGCGCGCTGCTGCAGCTGCCGCAGCTCGGGCGCGTCAGTGTTCAGAATGTCCCGTTCCATCAATGCTTCACCGGGCCGGGCGCACCCGTCGCCGGCGGCTGGCCGAGTTTGGTGGGATCGCCGCCAGGAATGTCGGAGGCCGCGGCCCGCTGGCTCAGTTGCAGCGCCCGGATGTACGCGACGATGGCCCAGCGATCGCGCGGCGCGATTTGCGCCTTGTAATCCGGCATCGCGCCGAAGCCGTTGGTCATGACGTCAAAAAAATGTCCCGCCTGAACACCCCGGAGGCGATCGATGTGCATCGACGGCGGCTGACGATACCCGCGTTGGACCACCATGCCGTTGCCGCTGCCGGTGCGGTCATGGCACGGGGCACAATAAATGTTGTAGCGCTGCTCGCCACGGTTCAGCACCTGCTCGTCCACCGCGAACGGCAGCTCCGTCACGAGTTGCGTGGCGACCTTGCCGGTAAAGAACGCCTCGTCTGTCTGCCGCGTTCCCCGTGCGATCGTGCCCTCGACCGGGACGCGGGCGCTGGAGCCGTTGGAAAACAGCGCGCTCGCGCGCAGCGGCCGGTACTTCGGCTGGTTGTGCATATCCTGGCGACAGCCGGTCACGAACAGGAGACAGGACATACAGCACAGGACACCGACAGCCCTCAGCTGTCTTCTATGGCTCGACTTCATTGATCTCTGTCGCGCCGAGACCCTGCATGAACTGGCGCGTCCGCTGGCGATCGAACTTGGGGTCCACCGCCTCGATGAGCAGAAAGAAACTGTCCTGGCTTGCCCGCGAAAAGCGAGGCACGTTGAACACCGGGTGATAGGGCATCGGCAGCCCATTGAGCGCGAGCATCCCGATGACGGCGGCGAGCGACGCGAGCAGGATGGTCACTTCGAACGTGACCGGGATGAACGACGGCCAGCTGTTCAGCGGGCGCCCCCCGATGTTGAGCGGATACGCGATCACGGAGACCCAGTAACAGAGCCCGAAGCCGGCGAGCATCCCCATGATGCCGCCGATGAGGATGAACAGCTGCGGCCGCTTGTCGTTCGCGCCGATGGCCTCCCATGCCGCTTCGATCGGAAACGGCGAAAAGACGTCGGTGCTCCGATATCCTTCGGCGTGCGTGCGGCGCGCTGCCTCTACGAGCGCGTTCGCGCTGTCGAATTCCGCCATGAGGCCGTAGACAGAGCGTTGTGCGTCCATCGCTTCAGTGGCCCTCCGCGCCCTTGATCTTTGCCTCCGGCAGGAGGGTGCGCATTTCGAAAATAGAGATCATCGGCAGCACGCGGACGAACAGGAACATCAGCGTGATGAACAGTCCGATCGTCCCGAGGAACGTGGAGATGTCCCACCTCGTGGGGTAGTACATGTCCCAGGACGAAGGCAGGAAATCTCGGTGCAGCGACGTGACGATGATGACGAAGCGCTCCAGCCACATCCCGACGCTCACGATCAGCGCCATGATGAACAGCCAGGTCGTGTTGGTTCGCAGCCGCTTGAGCCACAGCGTCTGAGGGACGATGCCGTTGCAGAAGATCAGCAGCCAATACGTCCAGCCGTAAGGCCCGAACGCGCGGTTCTTCAGCATGAAGCTCTCGTACACGTTGGCGCTGTAAAAGGCGAAGAACGCCTCCATCGCATATCCGTAGACAACGATGAAGCCCGTGACCAGCGTCACCTTCGCCATGTTCTCGAGGTGGCGCATGGTGATGAAATCTTCGAGCCCGTACATCCGGCGCAGCGGAATCGCCAGGCACAGCACCATGGCGAAGCCCGCGTAGATGGCCCCGGCGACGAAGTACGGCGGGAATATCGTCGCGTGCCAGCCCGGGAGGATGCCGGTCGAGAAGTCGAAGCTGACGACCGTGTGGACCGACAGCACCAGCGGCGTCGACATGCCCGCGAGAATGAGGTACACCGTTTCGTACCGCTGCCAGTGCCGCGCCGACCCTCGCCAGCCGAGCGCCAGCCCTCCGAACAGCATCTGCGTCCATCGGCGCTTCGCGCGATCGCGCAGCGTGGCGAGGTCCGGAATGAGCCCCGTATACCAGAAGAGCGCAGACACGGTGAAGTACGTCGTGACCGCGAACACGTCCCAGATGAGCGGGCTGCGGAACTGCGGCCAGATGCCCATCGTGTTGGGGTACGGCAGCAGCCAGTACGCGGCGAGCCACGGCCGCCCCGTGTGGATCAGGGGGAACATCGCGGCGCAGGCGACGGCAAAGAGCGTCATCGCTTCCGCAAACCGGTTGATCGACGTCCGCCAGTCCTGCTTGAACAGGAGAAGAATTGCGGAAATCAGCGTGCCGGCGTGGCCGATGCCGATCCACCAGACGAAATTGATGATGTCGAACGCCCACCCGACCGGGATGTTATTGCCCCAGATGCCGATGCCTTTGAAGAGGAGATAGCCCACCGACAGCCCGAGACCGTTGACGAGCAGGAAGCCGATCGCCATCGTCGCGAACCAGCCGATCGGATGACGGCGCGTCAGGACGATCGCGCTGATCTTCTCCGTGATCGAGTCGTAACTGTGGCCTGGCTCGATGACCGGGTGCGGCGTCTGATACGACGAGTGCGGTGCGGGAGTGTCCATCAGTGTTCTGTCGTCGACTTCGCCGCCGGCGGCTCGAGCTCTGGATTCGGGTTCCGGATCGCGGCGAGATACGTCGTCCGCGGCCGGGTGTTGAGGTCTTCGAGAAGTCCGTAGTTCCGCTGCTGGGCGCGCAGCGTCGACACGCGACTGTTGGGATCGTTCAGATCCCCGAAGACAATCGCGTTCGACGGGCACACCGCCTCGCAGGCCGTGACGATCTCTCCGTCACGCAGCGTGCGCTCTTCGCGCTTGGCGTCGATGCGAGCGTGATTGATCCGCTGCACGCAGTACGTGCACTTCTCCATGACGCCGCGGCTCCGGACGGTGACGTCCGGATTGCGGAGCGGCTCGAGCTCGGGCGTGGTCCAGTCCTGATAGAGCAGGAAGTTGAAGCGCCGTACCTTGTACGGGCAGTTGTTGGAGCAGTAGCGGGTACCCACGCAGCGGTTGTAAACCATGTCGTTCAGGCCTTCCGAGCTGTGCGCCGTGGCCGCCACCGGGCAGACGACTTCGCAGGGCGCGGTCTCGCACTGCATGCAGGGTACCGGCTGGTGGTATGCCCGGGGATTTTCGATGTCCGCGCCCGAGAAGTAGTGATCGACGCGAATCCAGTGCATCTCGCGGCTGCGGGAGACCTGCTCCTTGCCGACGACCGGGATGTTGTTCTCGGCGACACAGGCGATCGTGCAGGCGCTGCAGCCGGTGCACGTGGACAGGTCGATCGACATGCCCCACTTGTAGCCGTTGTATTCGTGCTCGGGATAGAGCGTGAGCGTCTTTTGCGGCGTGTGGCCCATGTGGTGAATCACGTCCGGCTCATTCTTGTACTGCTCGAGCGACGCGACGCGCACGGGATGACGCCCTTCCATGGCGTGATGTTCCTGCGTGCTCGCAAGCTGATAGCGATCGCCGGTTTTCGCGATTTCGAGACCGCGTCCAAACCACGGCGCGTCCGACGTGCGCAGGAGATATGCGTTGAACTGCTGCGCAGTCCCCATCGCGTTGCCGACGCGGCCAGCCATCCGCCGGCCGTAGCCGAGGAACACCGTCACCGAGTCGCCGACGTGGCCCGGGACGATGAATACGGGGAGCCGCGCCGTATTGCCGCGATATCGCAACTCGATCACGTCGCCGTTGTGCAGACCGCGCGCTTCGGCGAGCGCCGGAGCGATCCACGCAGAGGTGTCCCACGTCAGCTTGGTCAGCGGCTTCGGCAACTCCTGCAACCAGCCGTTGTTGGCGAAACGGCCGTCCCACAC
>JAIVJE010000276.1 GCA_020200195.1 Acidobacteriota bacterium
GCCCTGGGCGTGACCGTCTGGCCGATGGTGGAGTTCGAGGCGGACGATGCGCTGGCGGCCGCGGCGAAGTTGGCGGACGCCGATCCGCGTGTCCAACGCGTCATCATCTGCACACCCGACAAGGACCTCGCGCAGTCCGTGCGTGGCGAGCGGGTCGTGCAGTTGAATCGGCGGACCAAGGTGATCCGGGGGGAGGCCGGGATTGTAGCCAAGTTCGGCGTGCCGCCGGACTCAATCCCTGATTATCTGGCGCTCGTTGGAGATGCCGCCGACGGCTACCCGGGCCTGCCCGGGTGGGGCGCCAAATCCGCGGCGGCCGTTCTGGCTCGATATGGGCATCTCGAATCGATTCCAGCCGACTGGCGGACGTGGGGCGTGAACGCAGCCAACCCTGCCGCGCTGGCGCTCACGCTCGCGCGTGAACGCGAACGGGCGTTCCTGTTTCGCGACCTGGCCACGTTGCGTACCGACCTTCCGCTGTTCGACTCCGTCGACCGCCTGAAGTGGGCCGGTCCGACTCCCGCATTTCGCCCGCTTGCGGAGCGCTTCGACGCGGCGACGACGGAGCCCGCCGCGGCAAGATCAAGGCGGCGGTAGGTTCGAAGCGTTCGTTGGGTGCGAAAGGTTCAGCGGGTGCGAACCCAACGAACCCTATTGTCTGGGTAGCTCGCTGCGGCTGATCAGCGCACGGATATCGGCGACGAGCGCATCCGGCAGATAAGGCTTGAGCCGGACGACGGCACATCCTTCCGCGATTGCGGTGTCGGGGGTCATCCGGCGACTGGAGCCTGTCAGCAGCAGCGCGGGAATGTCGCGTGTCCGCTCATCCGCCTTGAGTCGCCGGCACAGCTCGACCCCCGTCCCCTTCGGACCGAGCACGTAGTCGGTGACGACGACCTGTGGCTGCATGCGGACGGCATGCTCGAATCCCGCCTCGATGTCGGACGCTTCGGCCGCGCGGAACCCGGAAAACACGAGGTAGCTGGCGTACATCTCGCGGTTGTCGCGGTCGTCTTCGACGAGGAGGATGAGCGGACGGGCGTCGTCTGGCATATCGCTTCCTCAGCTGATCGGCCTGATAGCCGAAGAGTCTTCAACGGAACCCACCCTTGGAGAGGTGAGCTCGAGGGCCGAGCCTGCGCAGAGTTCGCATGTCGGGGACTAGGAACAGGGTAGCGGATCTGCCCCCGCGGCGCAAATGTGCGTTTGGATCAGGGACGGAAATGCCCCGTCCAGCGTCCGGGTCAGGAGCCGCGCTGAGCTCGAATCAGGGCTGGAATTCCGGCCCGCGTCAGAGTAACTTTGCGCGGTATCCGACGGGGCTCAAACGGCGTTCTGTCGGACTTGTCATTTATCGGACTTCAAGGAGGCCATGTATGCCGTGCCGTAGCAACCGTCATTTGTTGCGGGCTCTTGTTCGGAGTGGCGTGGGCGCGCTCTTGCTGGTTGTTGCCGGCGCTGTCCCTGCGGCCGCCCAGTTCGATCGGGGCACCATCTCCGGCACGATCAAGGACGAGCAGGGGGGCGTCGTTCCGGGCGCCACCGTCACCGCCACCAGCCTGCAGACGCAGCAGTCACGCAGTACGACGACTGACGGCAGCGGCTACTACACCATCGTCAACCTCCAGCCAGGACGCTACGAGGTCACCTCTGAGCTGCAGGGCTTCAAGAAGGTGAGCCGAACGAGCGTACAGCTCGACGCCGGGGGTGTGACGATTATCGACTTCACCCTGCAAGCCGGGGCGATTTCAGAGGAAGTGACGGTCACCGCCGAGTCGTCTGTCCATGATCGGCGTGCAGAACGTCGATGCGATTCAGGAAGTGCAGGTCCTGACGGCCAACTACATGCCGGAGTACGGCCGCGCGAGCGGCGGACAGATCCGGTTCGTGACCAAGAGCGGCAGCAATCGGTACACCGGCAACGCCTCGTTCTTCTGGCGCGACGAAACCCTGCAGTCCAATACGTGGACGCGCAAGCGCAGCACGAACCCGATCGAGAACTCCGGGCCGGCGGACTTCGATTACAAGCAGTACGGCTACTCGATCGGCGGGCCGGTGCCCGGCGGGATGTTCAAGGACAAGCTGTTCTTCTTCGGCGCACAGGAGTGGGTCAACTTCTTTCAGATCGCGACCAACACGTACACCGTGCCGACCGAGGCGATGCGGCGGGGGGACTTCAGTGAGTTGTTGAATCCCAACAACATCTTCATCAGCGGCGTTCAGATCATCAGGGATCCGCTGACGGGCCAGCCGTTCCAGGGCAACATCATTCCCCAGAATCGACTCTCCCCGAACGGCATCGCGATCATGAATCTGTATCCTTTGCCGACGGCAGGATTCAGGGAGGGCTCGCGCAACGCCATCCTCTCGAGCGAGAATCCGCAGGACCAGCGCAAAGACAACATCCGGTTCGACTACCGCCTGAACCAGAACAACAGTCTCACATATCGCTATTCGAAGCAGAGCTGGGTGGCCATCGACGCGTTCCGCCCGGGGACCGGATTTCCGTTCGCGCGCACGGACTGGGACCGGCCGAACCAGACGCAGAACGTCAACTGGACCAGCACAATCCGGAACAACCTGATCAACGAGCTCAGCTACTCGTACTCGCTCGATCAGGTGTTCATCAACGTCTTCACCGAGTCCGGGCTGCACAAACGGAGCCGCACCAACATCAACTATCCGTACATTTTCCCGGCCAACAAGGAGATCGAAGACAAGATTCCCAGCGTCAACATCGATATATTCACCGCCATCGATGGCGGTCCGTATCCGGCTTCCTCGGAGGGTCCGATTCACGTGGTCTCCAACGCCACGACCTGGGTCAAGGGGCGCCACACCTTCAAGGGGGGCGTCAGTGTCGAGTACTCGGGCGAGGATGATTTCGACCAGATCAACGTAAACGCCATTCCGGGCGGCACCAACAATCAGAACGGTCAGTTCGAGTTCCGCAACAGCACGACTGCCCGGTCGGGGCTGGGCATTTCGGATATGGCGCTCGGCTTGTTCACGAACTACGCGGAGCTCGGGCAGCGCGCCTTCACGAAATGGCGGTCGCTGGCTACGGACGTGTTCGTCCAGGACTCCTGGAAGCCGCGCAGCAATCTGACGATTGAAGGGGGCGTCCGGTGGGCCTATTGGCCGCCGTGGTACTCGACGACGAACAACATTGCCAACTTCGATCCGCGGTTCTACGATCCTGCCAGGGCGGCGATCATCAATCCCACGACAGGGCGGGTGATCGGAGGCGATCGCTACAACGGCATCGTGCTGCCTGGCGACGGGTTCGAGGGGGAAGGCAAAGATCTCGTCGCCGCGCAGGACCCGCGAGTCCTGGCGCTGTTTCGCGGGGAGCCGCGGGGGTTCTCAGAGACCCACGCCAACGCGTTCGAACCCCGCCTCGGCGCAGCGTACTCGATCAACGACAGGACCATCGTGCGGACGAGCGCGGGCATCTTCCACAACCGCGTGACACTCAACGACTCGTCGCTGCTGAACGAGAGGTGCCGTTCGGGTTCATAATCGACATGACCTACGTCGGGCGCAAGGGGCGGTATCTGCAGCGCGAGCGCAACATCAACCAGCCGGTGGCCGGAACTACTCAAGCCAACCCCGGCGTGAACATTGCGGCGCTGCGACCGTACAAGGGCTACGGCTCGATCCGGATCTCCGAGAACTCAGGCCGCTCGATCTATCACAGTCTGCAGGTGAGCGCGGATCGGCGTTATACGAACGGTCTGAAGGTCGGCGCGGCCTACACGCTGGGCAAGTCCGAAGACAATGCGAGCGATAAGCGCAACGTCCTGTGGAACAGCTACGACGACTCGAACTTCTGGGGGCCGTCGAGTTTCGACAGGACACACGTGCTCTCGGTGTACTACATCTACGATCTGCCGTTCTGGCGCGATCCGACGACGCTGCTTCAGAACCTGCTGGGCGGCTGGCAGATTTCGGGTGCGACCTTCGTGCGGTCGGGAACGCCGTTCTCGATTACGCGGACGAACGACATCGCCGGCGTCGGGGATGGCGGCTTCGGCCAGCCGGTGGATATCATCGGGGATCCCGATGCGAACGCCAACGGAGAGTTCTCCACGGGCGCCGACAGCAACTTCTTCTTCAACCCGGCGGCGTTTGCCAACCCTGCGGCAGGGAAGTTCGGTAACTCGACCCGGAACATCCTCCGGAATCCGGGCGATCAGCAATGGGACCTCGCCGTCTTCAAGAACTTCGGACTGGGCGGCGTCCGCAGGTTGCAGCTTCGCGCGGAGATTTTCAATTTACTGAACAAGCCGAACCTGAGCGGGGTCATCAACGACATCACGAACCCGAATTTCGGGCGCGTGATCACCAAGGACAACGCGCGCCGCGACATCCAGCTCGCGGCGAGATTCCTGTTCTGAGCGCGAGGGTGACGGAGGGAACGGAGGGCACAGAGAACACCAACAACGGAGACACGGAGGGCAAGGAGAAACATTGGCTCTCTCAGCCCATCGTTCAACGTCTTTCACGGAGGGATATATGGTG
>JAIVJE010000323.1:0-8366 GCA_020200195.1 Acidobacteriota bacterium
CGCACGCACCAGTCGATCCGATTGTGCATGATGGTGCTGTTCGAGACGCGGTACATTCCGACACCGATGCTGGAGAGAAACTGAAACGTGTTGTTCCAGATTCTCAACCCCGAAGAGCGCGTCGCCATGAGACCGTTCTGCCCCTGCACGACGGTGTTGTGATCGATTTCGGCCCAGTCGCACTCCGACAGGTAGATCGCCGCCCCGTAGCGAAGCCACTCGTCTTTCTCGTTCTGATGGTAAGACATCCAGTCGACGAGGCTCTCCTTCTCGATGCCGCTGTAGAGCCGCTGCTTCCAGTTGTAGGAGAGATCGTTGCCCGTCAAGTGCAAGTCGGGTGACCGCCGCGCCAGGATGGCGACTTTGTAGCCACGAACTCTGGCATTCTTCACGGTGACACGCGCACCGCCCTCGATGGCGATACCGACGCCTGCAAAGACGTCGGGTTCCGCAAGGTCTGGCGATCCCACGAGCTCGGCACCGTTGAAGTCCACGGTGACGTTGGTGCCGCGAATGACGACAGCCGGCGACTGGAGGTCGCCCGACGAACCGAGGCGATAGGTGCCGGTACGGATCGTGACGGACCGGGTGATGACGAGTCCGTGGGCGAGCGGAATCGTCTCCTGCCCGTGGCCGACTTGCCCGAAGCCGGCAATCAACGACGCGGCGAGCGCGACCGAACGCACCACCACGATGTGGACCGATCGCCGATCACTCGATCACCAGTCCCCGATCACCCGATCACCCGATCGCCCGATTCCCATTCACACTCCAAACACGTCCTTGTCCCACGTGAGCCCGAGCGCACTCGGCGGGGCCATGAATCCCAGAATGGCGGATGCGGCGACCACCGCGGGGCTTGCGAGATATCCCTCGCCGCCGAGCCCCATGCGGTTCTGCCAGTTCCGATTGAACGACGTGATCGCGCGCTGTCCGGGCTTGAGTGAATCCGGCCCCTGGCCGAAGCATGGGCCACACCACGACCTGCCGTTCGTGCATGAACCGATCAGCGCCTTGTCGAACCTGAGGTGCTCTCGCGCGACTTCTTCAGCCGGGAAGGCGTTTCCAGGGCTGAACGGCTTGGCGATCATCGGGTACACCTCCGACAGATCGATCGTCTCGTCGATCTCGAAAATCGCGCCGGCCCCTGGCGAGATCGGAGGATACGGCAGCGCCGTCACACCTTTCCCTCGGTACCAGTCGTACGTCACGGCGTCTGGCGCGAAGACGCCGTTGAGCGCCTCGGCTTCCGCCATCATGTTGGCGATGGTGTTCCGGTATGCGATCGGCAGCTGCCGATCCGCATCCACCAGCTCGACCGACATCCCCTGCGATTGTTTCGCTCCCCATCGGCGCAGCAGTTCGAGGACGATGTCCTTGCCGCCCACCCACGGCTGCAGCCGGCCTCGGAAGACGACACGGCGCTGCCTCGCGAGCGTGAAATAAATGTAGCCAGTCGCCCATCCGAATCCGAGCGTAGTCGACCCGACGCCGATACCCACCGCGCCGTAGGCGCCGTAGGCGCGGCTGTGCGAGTCTGCCCCGGGGATGAACTGCCCCGGCATCACGAGGCCCTGCTCCGGAAAGTAGAAATGAAAGATGCCGTCGCCGGGGGTGGCATAGTACGGCTTGCGGATATCGTGCAACCGCGCAAACTCACGGCCGATGGCGGTCTGCTTGTCGTCCGCGTCCACGCCAGTGAAGACGAAATGGTCGTTGGCGATCGCCGCCTGACGGGGATCGATCGTGTTTCCGCCAGTGATCTGGTTGAAGGTGTGGATGGAGAACGGCGCGGTGCCGTCGGACGCCGGCAGGAGGTCAGCGTACACGCGCAGCGTCGCCCCGGGCTTCAGGTCCGCCGGCTTGAGATCCTTGTCCACGCGATGCGCCCAGATGATCTGCTCGGTCGTCGTCATCCGATGAGCGTCCGACGCGTCCGGCCAGTCAACCGACGGTGAGGTCACCACCGATTTTTTGAACTCGCGCCGGCCGACGACGAATATCCCCCCGGTGCTGCGTATCTCCTCTTCCTTCGCCGAAAGCGGTACCGGCTGGTACGTGCGGTCCTGGGTCTCGTTGCGCAACTGCCGGCTGTACGGATCGAAGCTGAACTCGTCGCCGTCGCGTGCGTCCGCAACAGCGTCGGGACTCTGAACCACGTGCAGCCCGAGGTTGAAGCTGTTGCGGCGAAAGATGTCCCCCATGTTGTTGCCGCAGACCACCACCATCTCGAGACCGACTTCTTCGGCGACACCCTTGAGACCGGCCGGGCTCATTTCACGCGAGGATCCGATCGCGAAGCGGTCCCCCGCGATGATGAAGTTCTCCCCGCGATGGACGCGCGCGCGGAAGTCGGGCATCAGATAGCGGAACGATCCCGCTTTCCACTTGTCGTCGAGCGTGTCCAGGCTCTCCGAGACGCAGTGTGCCGCGGGGGTAATCTGGTCGGTGTCGATCGCATCGAGCTTTCTCGCGAACCGGGTGCCCGGCAAGATTGCGGGATCCCAGAAGATGAGGGCGCGTCCGCGGATGACCTCACCGGACTGCCTCGTCAGGTTCTCGGGGACGTCACGCAGCGCGTCCACGCTGACGCCGGGCTTGAGACGGGCGGGCTCAATCCTGTGCATACGACCCTCAATGCTAGCACTTCAGCGCGCGATGGCTCCGCAGGACGAGGTTCCGCACGGATGGTTCCGCACCAAAGGTTCGGCACGGTTAGTTCGGTGCCGGGCGTCAACTCTGACCGAAACCGGGCGTGTAGCCGGCGCACTCGATCACCGGCAGGGGTGGATAGCGGGGGAAGCGGGCGTCGATGAACGACAGCCGGCACTGGTAAAAGCGGGACCCCTTGTCGCTGACGATGACCTGCACGTGCGCGCAGTGGGCACACAGGCCGACGGTCCGCGAGAGGTGCTCTTGCCCAGAAGCGCGCGGATCGTCCATCATATTCCCCATGTTCACGTCGGAAGCCATCACGCGCGGGGTTCGAGTGCGCGTCGAGTCGGAGTATTCCGCGGACCGCTCGGAACCGTCGAAGAACCAGTGGTTCTTCCTTTACACCATCAGTATCGCCAACGAGGGATCGGACACGGTGCAGTTGCTGACCCGGCACTGGATCATCACCGACGGTACCGGTCACGTCGACGAAGTGCGCGGCCCGGGCGTCGTGGGCAAGCAACCCACCCTCAAACCGGGCGAGTCCTTCGAGTACACCTCCGGCTGCCCGCTCTCTACACCGTTCGGTGTGATGGAGGGCACTTATCAGATGGTCTCGGAGAACGGTGACCGATTCGACGTCAAGGTTGCCCCTTTCACCCTCAGCGAACCGTATACGGTGCACTAAGAAAGTCCTTGGTTCTTGGTTCCTGGTGGCTGTGTACCCGATCAGCGAAAGCCGCAGTCAATCTTCAGGCTCTCGTCCAACATGCTCAGATACCGCCGCCGCGGCACCTCGATCGCGCCGAACTGCACGAGGTGATCGGTGAGCCACTGCGTGTCGAGCAACCGGTAGCCACGCGCGCGCAGCCGGTCGAGGAGTGCCGCCAGCGCCACCTTGGACGCGTCGGTCTGGTGGTGAAACATGGATTCGCCGAAGAATGCGCCGCCGAGCGCGACGCCGTACAGGCCGCCGGCGAGCTGGTCACCGCGCCAGGCTTCGACCGAGTGGGCCAGACCGAGGCCGTGCAGCGCGACGTAGCTCTCGATGATCGCCTCGTCAATCCAGCTGCCGGGATCCTCGCGGTCGCGCTCCGACTCCGCGCACGCCCGGATGACGCGCTCGAATGCCGTATCGATCGCGATCCGGAATGTGCCGCGACGCACCACGCGGGCAAGCCGCGCGGGGATGTGAAAACTTTCCAGGGGAACGATGCCGCGGGGATCCGGCGAGTACCAACGGATGTCTCCCTTTTCGATCGCCATGGGAAACCAGCCGCTCACGTAGGCCGACACCAGCACGTCGCTCGGGATCATGTTGTCGTGCCGCCGCAGACCCTCAACGCAGCACGAGTACCGCGCAGCGTCCGTCATCGAGCAGCGCCCGCGCCACGTCGCCCGCGTCGTTCGGCGCCGACCGGACAATCGCCAGATCGATCGCGTGCTCCTGGGTGTACTGCACGAGCTCCTGCGCGGCTGGACCCGTCCGCAGGACCAGCTCCACGCCGAGCCGCTCCTGATCCTCCATGGGTATCAATCGCGCGAGTCGCTCGCGGGCTTCCGCTTGGATGGCCTGGTGCACTTCGGGCAGCCGCTCGGCGCTGACTTCCGCCGTCCATCCCGCAGCGAGCGGATCCTCGACCGTATACATGACGTGCAGCCGGGCGCCAAACGATTCCGCCAGCCGCTTCGCGAATTTCGCGGATTGATCGAACGCCTCGTCCGCGCTGCCATGCAGCAACACTTCTCTCATCGCACCTCCTCGTCCTTTTCCCATTGTGCACCAAGCGCCGACGCAGCCGCGGCAAGCCGTCATGGTAAGATTGAGGTGTTCCCCCCTCGTCTATTCCTCTTATTTCGTTGATGGATTCCGCCTGGGCCCCTGCACTGCTCCACGCACGGCGTGGGCTATTCGCCGCGGACGTTCGGCCATGGCCTGGTTGCGGGTGTGACGGTCGGCGTCCCGTCGTGGCGCTGCTGTTCATCCGGCGCGTGTCCGTGACGACGACCGTGTCGATGGTCACCGCGGACTACGTCGAGGCGGGGCGGGTCCACATCCTGCAGGACAAAGACATTCCACCTTACGTGGCGATCTTCCGGATCCATGGGCCGTTCCTGTTCGGCGTCACCGATAAAATCGCGCTCGTCACCGACAACATCCATCAGCTTCCGCCGGTGGTCATCGTGAGGCTCCGGAACATGACGGCAATCGATGCGACCGGGATGCGCGCGCTGGAGGATCTGGCGGATACGCTCCGGGCTTCCGGGCGGGCGCTCGTCTTTTGTGGTGCGCGCGAGCAGCCGAATGTCATGATGCGCGCCGCCGATTTCCACCGGCATGTCGGCGAGCAGAATGTCTGCCCGGACGTTCAGACAGCCCTGCGACGCGCAGCCGAGATTCACGCCGGCGTGGCTTTGAGGGCCGAAGCGATCTAGGCTCGAAGTAGAACGCTGACACGCTCACTCGCCGCCGGCTTTTCGCGAAGTCTTCGTGGTTAAGCTCGTGAAGGTCGTGCCAACTTACTCGGCGCGGAGCGCGATCATCGGGTCGACGCGCATGGCGCGCCGGGCAGGGATCAGGCAACCCAGCAATGCAGCGGCGAGCAGGAGCAGCGGCACGCCGATGAACGTGTAGGGATCCCGGGCGGTGATGCCAAACAGCAGCGCTTCCAGGAATCGCGTCACGATCAGAGCAGCGGCGAGTCCGAGCGCAATCCCCCCTACGGCGAGCCTGAGGCCCTCGCCGAGCACCAGCGCCACCAGATTGGACGGCTGCGCCCCAGCGCGAGCCGGACGCCCATTTCGCGACTCCGCTCGGCCACTGAATACGATACCACCGCATACAGGCCGATCAGCCACAGCGTGAGGGCGAGCGCCGCGAACAGGCCCAGCAGGAACATGTTGAAACGCAGGTCGGAGACCGAGGCCGCCACGACCTCCGTCATCGTCCGCATGCGCGCGACCGGCTGGTTCGGATCGAGATCGAAAACCGCTTGGCGGGCGGCAGACGCGAGCGCCAGCGGCGTGCCGGACGTGCGCATGACCACGAACATCTGCTGAGAGGGATCCTGCTCCTGGTGCACATACACCTGCGGGCGGAGTGCACCGGCGAGCGCGGTGTGCCGCGTGTCGCCGACAACGCCGGCGACGGTGAGCCACGGTGCCACTTGATCGTGGGACGTGAGCTTGACGCGGCGCCCGATCGGATCCTCCCCGGGCCAGTAGCGCTGCGCCATCGTTTCGTTGATCACCACCACATGTGTTTCGCCAGGGGGCAGCATCTGCGGCAGGAGGCTTCCACGCAGGCGCGGGATGCCGAGCGATTCGAAGTATCCCCGGGTCACGGCCCGGTAGTCGGACAGAATCTCACTTCCGGGCGACGGCCGCGGGCGTCCTTCGATGGTCACCTGGTGAAGGTTCTCCGATCCAGTCAGCGGCAATCCGGATGTCACGCCTGCGGATTCGACGCCGGGCCGCGCCGAGAGCCTTGCGGTGAGCCGGTCGAAAAATGCCGCCGCCTGCGCCTCGGGGTAGGACGCGCGCGGCAGCGCGATCTCCATGGTGAGGATGCGGTCCGGCGAGAAGCCGGCATCGACGCGCGTCAACCGCACGAATGTCTGTACCAGGAGCACCGCGCCGATCAACAGTACGACGGCCAGCGCAACCTCGACCACGACGAGGGCGTCGCGGGTACGGTGTGCGCGGCTGCCGACTGCCCCGCGCCCGCCGTCGCGCAGCCCTTCATTCAAATTGCACCGTGTGGCCTGCGATGCTGGTGCGAGACCGCAGACAAGACCCGTCAGGATCGAAATCGCCAGGGTGTACGCGGCGACGCGCCAGTCGACTGCTGCCTGAGTGGCCGGGGGGAGCCCTGTGGGAACGAGGGCGACCAGCACCCGCACGCCCCACCAGGCGAGTGCCAGTCCGGCCGCACCGCCGATGACCGCAAGCGCGACGCTTTGCCGAGCAGTTGTCGCACCAGGCGGCCACGGCCAGCGCCGAGCGCGTGCCGGATGCACACTTCACGCTGCCGCGACGTGGCACGCACGAGCAGCAGGTTCGCGACGTTGGCGCACGCGATGAGCAACACGAAGCCCACCGCCGTCCAGAGAATCATCAACGCCGGTCTGACCGCGGCGACGAGATGTTCCTGGAGCGGGATGACCTTGACCGTCCAGCCCGCGTTGTAGCTCGGAAACTGCGCGGCGATTTCGTCGGCGATCGGCCGCAGGTCCGCCTGCGCCTGCGGTCCGCTCACGCTGTCTCGCAGCCGGCCGATGATCGTCAGGCTCTTGCCGCCGCGCATGCGCTGCTGTTCCGGGCTGAACGTGTCGAGCGTCCAGATCTCGGGGTCCGCGGAGAAGCCGAGGGTCTGGGGCAACTCACCGGCCGCCGGGAACCGGAACCACCGCGGTAACACGCCCAGGACCTGGGCCGGTTCGCCATTGAGCGAGATGCTGCGCCCGGTGACCGCCGGATCGCCGCCGAACCGGGACTGCCACAGGCCGTACCCGATGAGAATCGCCCGCGGACCATCCGCGTCATCCGGCACGAACGACCGGCCGATGACCGGCTGCACGCGCAGGACGGTGAAGAAATCGAGACCGACCCGCACGGCGCCGACGCGGACCGGGTCGCCCGCGCCGGTCAGGTTGATGCGATCGGCGCGCATCGAGGCGAGGCTTTCGAAACTGCGGTTCCTGGTGCGGAAGTCCGTGTAGTCGGCCGGTGACGACGGAAGGCGATCCAGACCGAAGCGCTGCTGAATCTCCGCGCTGAACTCCCAGATCATCATCAGGCGATCGGCGTCGGGATACGGGAGCGGGCGCAGCAGCACCGCATCGATCACGCTGAAGATCGCGGCGTTGCCGCCGATGCCGAGCGCAAGTGTCAGGATGGCGACGACCGCAAATCCCGGTCGCCTGATGACGCTCCGGACGGCCGACCGCATTCGTGCATTGTATGATTGAACGTTCGACTACCGAGGAGAAAGCGCGCATGGCACAGCTGACAGTCGAGGGATTTGCTACGGTCGTCGTGGACCCGGACAAGCGTCTGGTGCTCGCGATCGAGCAGGACGCGCACGTGGACGTGCTCCACGCGTGCGGTGGCAACGCCCGGTGCACGACGTGCCGCGTGGAATTCATCGAGGGCGAGCCGGACCGTATGACCGTTGCCGAGCAGCAAGTGCTGGCCGCGCGCGGACTCACCGGCGTGCGGCTCTCGTGCCAGATCCTCTGCGATCACGACATGACCGTTCGCGCGATCAGCCGCCTCGAAGGCAGCGGCCGCCCCGATCCCGGTCCGACGCCGGCTTCAGAGATCACGCCGCCCGCTGTCTGGATATCAAAGTAGGAGTCGGTTCGACGGGTTCGTCAGGTTACGCACCCATCGAACCTGCTGCACCCGCCGAACCCAACGAACCCGACGGTGCATATCTTCTCCTGATATTCGGGATCAGGTATTCGCTGAACGCGCGGCGGAAATCGAACTGAGGTGCAAATCCCCAGTCGCGTCTCGCACTCTCGTCGTCAACGTCCGCCGGCCATGAGTCCAGGATGCCCTGGCGCTTGGTATCGACGTCCCACGTGACCTGAGCGGCGGGGAATGCGCGGACGACCACGTCCCGAATCTCCTCGGCTGACGGGTTGAACGCGGAGACGTTGTAGGCGGTTCGTGTGAGCGCCTCGCGCGGCGCCGCGGCCAGCGTG
>JAIVJE010000323.1:8394-11112 GCA_020200195.1 Acidobacteriota bacterium
TACGAATGCGGCGTACGGTTCGCCGTGCGCTGCCGCGTGGATCATTTCGGGTGCATAGTCGGACGTGCCGCCAGACGGCACCGTCACCGCTGAAATCAATCCGGGAAATCGCACGCTCCGGAAATCGACGCGGTCGCGCTGTGGCTCCGCGACGAGTTGCTTGTAATGTCGCGCGTAATAGTTCCCGAGCTGCTCGCAATACAGCTTGTTGCACCCGTACATCGTCGTCGGGTGTGCCCACTCGTCCTCGCGGACTTTGCCGGCATGCACCTTGGTCTCGAGATTCGGAAGGCCGTACGCGGCAATCGACGAGGGGTACATGAAGATGACGGGGCGGCCGTGCGACTCGGCTTCGTGCTGCGCGAACTCCAGCAGGTTCAGCGTTCCCTCGACGTTGACCTGATGCGCCGTGACCGGCGTGAATTCCGCACGTGTGGAGAGCAGCGCCGCCAGGTGGAAGACGAGCTCGACGCGGAACTCGGACAACACGCGCTCGAGCAAGCCGCGATCGACGATCGATCCGGTGATCTCGTGGTCAACTTTGCCGGCGATGTCCGGGCTGAGGCGCGTCACATCGAGCGTGACGATCGCGCGCTCGGACCGTTGCGCGAACCGATCGATGAGCCCATGGCCGATTTCGCCGCCTGCACCGGTGATGAGCACGACTGGTTTGCGCACGCCGGAATTATACTGAACCGGTCATGCTGATTCGATTGCTGCTGGCGTCCCCGGTTCTGGTCTTTGCATTCTTCCCGCAGACTCCATCGCCCTCGGGCGGCGCGCCGTGGAGCTTCGGCGCGACGATGCGCGTGGACTATTTCCATACCGGCGGCCCGGGCGTCCCTGAGACACTTGCGCTCGATCGCATCGTGAACGACGGCCCCTGGGCCGGCAGCCGGACGCAGCTCGTCGACACTACCGACCTTGGGAAGTATTTGTTCGAGGTCCGGGCGGCGACCGGCGGGGCCTTACTGTACTCGCGCGGCTTTGCCTCGGTGTACGGCGAGTGGGAAACGACGGCGGAGCCGAAGACCCGGCACCGGACGTATCACGAGTCGCTTCGATTCCCTTGGCCGTCCGGTCCCGTGCGCGTCGTGTTGAAGAAGCGACAGGCTGACAACCGCTTCGCGCCAATCTGGACGACCGATGTCGATCCCTCGTCCAGGTTTGTCAACCGTGCCGCGCCGGCCGCCCAAGTGGAGCAGTTGTCGACGCTGGTCGAGAACGGACCGCCGGCGCTGAAAGTGGACCTGCTCGTGATCGGGGAAGGTTACACGGCTACCGAGCGGCAGAAATTTCATGGCGACGCGACGCGGCTCCTCGACGCACTGTTCGCCGAAGAACCGTTCAAGAGCCGCAGGACCGCATTCAACGTGCGCACGCTCCATCTCCCTTCGCCTGAGCGTGGTGTCAATCGACCGAACGCAGGCGTGTTCCGTCGAACCCCGTTATCGACCGAATACAACATCTTCGACTCGGAGCGGTACATGCTCACGCTCGACAATCGTGCGTTGCGCGATACGGCCTCGGCGGCGCCCTACGAGTTCGTCGAGATTCTCGTGAACGAGCGCACGTACGGTGGCGGCGGCATCTTCAACGACCACGCGACGGCTGCTGTCGACAGCGCGTTCGCTACATACGTGTTCGTGCACGAGTTCGGGCACCATTTCGCGGCGCTGGCGGACGAGTACTACACGTCGGATGTCGCGTACGCCACCGGTGCGCCCGTGAAGAGCGAACCCTGGGAGCCGAACATCACCGCGCTTCGGGATCCCGCGGCGTTGAAATGGCACGACCTGGTGACGCCGGGGACGCCGCTCCCGACGCCGTGGGAGAAGCACGCGTTCGAACAACACAGCCGCGCGATCCAGGAGCGCCGGCGCGAGATTCGCAAACGCAACGCACCCGAGGCGGAGATGGACGCGCTCTTTCGCGAGCAGCGCGATTGGGAGACGAAGTTCCTGGCGGCGATGACGCACGGACGGGCCGTTGGGGCGTTCGAAGGCGCTGGCTATGAGGCGCGGGGCCTGTACCGTCCGCAGGCAGACTGCATCATGTTCACGCGCGATCCGGTCGGCTTCTGCCGGGTGTGCCAACGCGCGATCTCACGGATCATCGATCTGTATTCGAAGTGAGCTGGCGTCCGCGCAGTGACGCTCGTTCGGTCATCTGAGCAACGCGGGCATGATCGTGATCATGGACGCCACGATGGCGAGCGCGGTCGCACCGATACAGGCGGCGGCATAGGCCAGATGGTCCACGCGTTCCCGCTTCAGCGGATCGAGCCAGAGTCCGGCCAGATAGCCGCCGGCGAATCCGCCGGCGTGCGCGAAATTATCGATGCCGCCCGGCATGATCAGACCCATCACGAACAGCACGATCGCATACTGGAGCGCCTGGCCGCCGACGATCGAACTGCCACCCCGGCGGCCGTAGTACACCAGCGCGCCGAGCAGACCGAAGATGGGGGCGGACGCACCCAGCGTCACCATCGCGCCTCGTAGAAACGGCACCGGCATGCCCCCCAGGAACAGCCCGGCGGTGCTACTCAGAAGAAACCCAGTGACGCTGGCGATGCTGTAGATGATCACCATCCGTCCGGCACCGTAGATCTCGGCGGTCGCCGGACCCAGCTGCCGTACCCAGAGCATGTTGAAGAGAATGTGCAGCGCGCTGCCGTGCAGCCATCCTGCGCTCAACACCGTCCACCACATCCCC
>JAIVJE010000563.1 GCA_020200195.1 Acidobacteriota bacterium
GCTCCGCGCCGTAGTCGGCGTATTGATCCGTGCGGTTGCCTTTCCCGTTCTCTCCCGCGACAGCAAGCAGATCGGCTGGCAGGTTGTTGCTCTGAAGGTCCTCGTTCGCGAAAAACAGGCGGCTGGATCCGTGCGCGGTATTGCTGCCCTGCTTCAAGACGAAGTTGAGCTGCACGCCCGGCGTCGTCGCCAGCACGTCGGCGCCGCCGGTCGATACCTGCATCTCCTGGAACATGTCGAAATCGTAGTACGTCGGCGAGCTGCCGAGCGCCGTCATGTCGGTAATCGGAATCCCGTCGATGTACCAGGTGTTGTCGCCGCCGTCTGCACCCTTCCCGATGTAGTTCGACTGCTGCCCCGACTCGGCGCCTCCGACGTTCCCCCAACGACGACGATGCTGGGCACCGTTTGGAGTACGACCCACGGATCGCGCGAGGTCGGAATGTTCTGCATCTCGTCGTACGTGACGTTCGTGGCGATCGCGGAACGCTTGGCGTCGATCACAGGAGTGTCGGCTGCCACGTTCACCTGTTCCGACACACCAGCGACGCCGAGCTGCACGCGCAAGGGCACGCCGGCGCCCGCGCCGACTGGCACTTCCCGGTTCAGATAATCCGCAAAGCCGGAAGCGAGGCCTTGACCTGATAGGTGCCCGGCGCGAGATTGAGGAAATGCGCCTCACCCTGCGCATCGGTCACCGTCTCCTGATTCCGAGGGCCGCTGATGGCGACGGTGACGCCGGCTAGCACCGCGCCCGTGCTGTCCACCACCGTCGCGTCGATGCGTCCCGTGAATACCTGCGCACCAGCGGAAGCCGGGAGCGCTGCGAGGAGCATACAGAATGCCGCCGCCGCGAACGTCTGTCTCATCACCGTTGGTCTCCTTGACGAAATGCGTCCTGCTTGCGCCGGATCCGTTGAGCAATCGAAGTGCCGCGCGCATCGGAGCGTCCGCGCATGACACGCGGCGTCGTTGCGACTGGGACCGACCGCGTGACGGAATGACCGACGGAGATGTGGCGGTGATGGGGCGACGTGGCGCGAGTGGCTGCGTGCGCGGCGCCAGCGCTCATGGGACGGCGGGCGTGATCCTATTCAATCGGACGTATCGATAATCCGTCGATTTGGTTCCTTCGAGCCTTTGGGCTTTGGGGAGTCGTCAGCGAACGCCCACGGCCCAAGCCCCCAAAGCCTATGTGTTGACGACCGGAGCCTGCCAGCGTGCGTACGAGCCCAGCGTCTTGACCCACCGGGCCGATTCAGCCAGGTGAACGATGGCCCGTCCGCACCGCAGCTCATCACGCGCCGCGGCCAGGTCAGCGTAGAAGAGGTATTCCCACGGTGTTCCGCGAATCGGCCGCGATTCGAGCTTCGTCAGATCGATGTCGCGCAGCGCGAACACACTGAGCGCTTTGAACAGCGAGCCGGGCTCGTTACGCACCGCGAACGCGAGCGTCGTCTTATCGGGCGTGCCGAGGGGCTCGGGGTTCTTGCCGATCACGAGGAACCGGGTGATGTTGTCGGCGAAATCCTGGATGCCGGCCCGGAGCACGTCGAGGCCGAACACTTCAGCCGCGCGCGCGGAGGCGACGGCCGCGGTGTCGCGTAGCTCCCCTTCGCGCACGAGCCGGGCACTCCCGGCGGTGTCGTACGTCGCCACGATCTCGACCCCAGGCAGGGTGCGCAGAAAACGCTCACACTGCGCAAGTGCCTGCGGATGCGAAAAGACCCGGCGGATCGCCCCGATGTCGGTGCCCGGCAGCGCGAGCAGGTTGTGGACAACGGGCAGTTCCGTCTCAGCGACGATCGGCAGATCGCGTTCGAGCAGCAAATCGTAGTTCTGATGAATGCTGCCGCCGATGGAGTTCTCCACCGGCAGAATGCCGTGCGAGACGCGACCGGACGCGACAGCCGCGAAGACGTCCTCGAATGCGGGAAACGGCAGCGCCTCCGCGTGCGGCCACCCCCGCAACGCCGCCGCCTCGCTGTACGCCCCTGTCGCACCCTGGTATCCGATCCGCATACATCCCCCTGAAAAGCAAAACGGCCACCGTCCCTTGCGGGGCGATGGCCGTTCTCGGAACAATCTGGAGCCGGCGGATCTACCCGCAACGCACGTCCGGCCTGACCAGGCCGGTCGCGATGGCAAAGAAGAACCCGAACCGCTCCGAACGCATCATCGGCGCAGTGTATGGCAGCACGTCCGCCTCGTCAAATCCGCCAAGTCCATGTCCCTTGTCCCTTGTCCCTTGTCCCTTTTTACTGCGCTGTTTCCCCCGGTTTCAAAACCAGGACGTCGATACCCAGCGGCGCGACCAGCTGCGTCAGGCGATCGGGCGTCCCGGTCAATATGGGGAATGTGCCGAAGTGCATCGGCACGACCTGGCGGACGCGAAGCAACCGGCACGCGTGAGCGGCCGCTTCCGGCCCCATCGTGAATCGGTCGCCGATGGGGAGAAACGCAATCTCGGGGGCGTACGTCTCCGCGATCAACTGCATGTCGCCGAACAGCGCCGTGTCGCCCGCGAAGTAAATGGTCGGCCCATCCGGCATCCGGACGACGAAGCCGGTCGGCTCGCCAAGATAGACACTCACGTCATCCTCGGTGACGCTGCTCGAATGCACGGCGGGCACCATCGTGACGTCGAGCCCGGCGACTGAAACCGTCCCGCCAATTCCCATCTCCTCCACGTTCTGCAGGCCTTTCCGACGCAGCCACAACGCCAGTTCGTAGATCGCCAGAATCGGTGCGCCGGTCGCGCGCGACACCGCGATCACGTCGCCCGAGTGATCGGAGTGGCCATGAGACAGCAGGATCAGATCGGCGGCGTCGATCCTGCGGCGGTCTGGCGGACACATCGGGTTCCCCTCGAGCCAGGGGTCGGTGATGATCCGTTTTCCACTTGGCGTGACGATGATGAACGTTGCGTGACCGAGCCACGTGATCGAAAGGCGTGCCATGGGGGCAGTATAATCA
>JAIVJE010000564.1 GCA_020200195.1 Acidobacteriota bacterium
CTTGCCTGCAGGTCGCGGATGGCCTGTTCCTGCGCCAGAACGTCTGGATAATCCTGGGTGTAACGCAGCTTCAACACCTCGAGTCGCGCACGTGCGGCTTCGAGCTGCTGCGCCGCTGGCACTGGCGCCGCGCCTTCCCGAGAATTCACGCCTGCACCAGGAAACGCCACGTCCACCGGAAGCGTTCGGGCCTCACCGATCTGGCGCTCGATCAACAGCCGCCGTTCCCGCGCGCGGTTCATCGACTCGCTGAGCGACTGCAATTGCATCTGAGCGTTCTGGATCGCCTGCAGATTGCCCTGGAGCTGTGAAGGAAGCTGGCCCGCGTAGCGACGCCGGTACTCTTCGAGCTTCTTCTCCTGGACAATCAATCGCTGCTTCGCATCTTGCAGCTGAGAGTCCAGGAACCTGCTCGTGCCATCCGCCAGATTTTCGCGATCCCGCAGATTCTCTTCGATGTACAACGCAGCCAGTCGCTCCGTGACTTTCTGGGCAATCGTCGGGTCAGGACTGATGTAGCTGACTCGAAATAATGATTCGTTGCCTACGACCTTCACGTCGATGTCGCTGCGCATGAGCTGAACGACGTCTTCCATGATCCCGGCCGCACGCCGCTCCTTGTAGAGGTCATGATCCTGGATAATTCCTTCAAGCCTCGAGCGACTCTGAATCTGCTCACTGATAGAGCGAAGGCGATCCTCGACACTGGTGGTGTCAGTCGATTTCACGTAGCTCTGAGGAATCCGCTGCGGAACCACCATGATCACCGTCTCGGATTGGTACTGCGCCGGCAGCCACCTGTAGGCGAGGACGCCGCCTGCGGTGCCGACCGTCAGCGGCAGCAGGATCAGCCACCACCGGCGCCGCAGGATCCGAACGACTTCCTCGAGCGTGTACTTTCTTCCTGGCAGCACAACTACCTCCGCAGTGCGGGCACCCACAGCGTCAAACCGGCGCGAAGGCCATTCCTCTCCAGGCCTGATGGAATGCCGGTCGGCAGCCGGGTGTTTCGTTGAAATTCGTAATAGTAGTAGAGATATTGGCCGTAGACCGCGAGCGATCGCGTCAGGGCGTATCGGACTCGGAGATCGGCGCCGTAAGTGTCGAATACCAGCGTGTCACGGTTGAGCGCCGACGCACCGCTCGAGTAGCGGGCACTCGCCAGGACGTCGATTCGGGGAGTGATGAAGCCCCCGAGTTCAGCACTGAAGCCATCGATTACGACCGGCTCGCCAAGCTGCGCGATATATTCCAGTCCGCGCGAAAACGTCGCACGGGTCTGCCAGCTCGTCGTGAACTGCCAGGCGACCGCAACGTCGCTGGACAGTCTGTAGAACCGGCCCGTTCCGGGTCCGGCAGCAGAAGACACCGGCGTATTCACTCTCGACCAGCCGAAACTGCACTCAACAGCCAGCTGCTGTACCGGTGAGAGCGGACGGGAATACTGCGCACTGAGCTCACCGCCATGCTCTGTCGCAGATGCTCCAGGTTCCGTCGCTACTGCGTCGGCAACGTGGCCGAACTTGCCGGTACGATATCGATATCCAGCCCGCACCGCGGTGTTTTGCGTCAGATTGCGTGAAAACTCGCCGCGGATTCCCTGTGAGTTCAGGTCGCGTCGCGTTCCCATGTTATTCAAGTAGTCGGTGTACTGGAATTCACCCGTTGCAGACAGGCGGCTGCGGAGGCTCAACCCGTGTGTAAGAGTCAATGTCGTGCCGTAGGAATACGACTCCGAGTCTCCGATGGCGTAATCCGGCGCCGCGGGAACGGCATATCCCGGGGTGCTGACGGCATCGCTCGGAAAGAGGCCGTACAGGTACGAAGGTGAGTAGGCGGCAGTCTGATTGGCCAGCAACGTGGTGCGTTCCCCCAGCCGAGCCGACAGGCCCACGCCGGCAGTGTGGCTGACAGCTCGGACGCCCTGGAGCTGGTTAATAGCCGCTCAACAGCGTGTCGGTTGGGCCAATTCCGCGGAGTTCAGCAGGGGTATCGCTGTCATTCGCCTCGACCAACGACAGCGAAAAATCCAGCTTGTGACGGACGCGGCGCTGGACATCATCAGCGCCGAACAACCCGCCGGGCGAGCGCTGGGATCCTGTCGCTTGCGGAAAGGCAGGAGCGGCGCCAGACAAAAAGATTGCGGCAACCAGGAAGACGATGGGCGCGCGGAGGGTGAGCTTCACCCGTGTGCTCGGAAAGGGTAGTGACCACCGTCCCGGATTCACGGAACGATAACCGTATCCCCTGGCTTCAGCAGAATGTTCTGCTCTGTGTTTTTTCCCTTGACGACGTCTTTGTAGTTGAACTTCAGCCGCCGCTCACTCCCGTCTTCCTTCCGCACGATCACCACCTTCGTCGCCTTGGCATAAACCAGGATGTCGCCAGCCATCGCGATAAGCTGCAGAACGGTCATGTCGCCCGTCAGGGGAAACGCGCCTGGCTTGGCCACCTGCCCGATAACAAATACCTTTCGGCTATTGATCTGCTTCACGATGACAGTGGCATTCGGCCGCGAGACGTACTTCGTCGCGGCTTTCACCAGGGCATCCGTCAGTTGCTCGGGCGTGTACCCCGCTGCCTGCACGTCTTTCAGCAACGGCAGCGAAATCTTCCCGTCCGGGCGAACAACGACGTCCGCTGACAGCGCCGTCTCCTGCCAGAAGACAATAGAGAGTACGTCCTCCGGGCCGATCACGTAATCCGAGGGCAGAGCCGCCGAGCGCACGGGTACGCCGTTGGGCGGGTTGGGGGGTTGCTGCGCAGCAGTTGGTGCCCATAGAACGCCCCAAACAGCAGCGATACAAGCCGAGCGGTCGAGCCAAAGTCTCATAGCCTTGATCTTGCCCGAGAGGGGATCATTCGTGACAGAGCCTTCGATATAGGCAAAGCTCCGCTCCCTGACTCACATTTCGAGTCGTTGCATCGCGGGACGAGAAATCGTTAGCTCGCCCTAATCAGGCCTTACGCGTGGCAACCTCGCCGCTCAGTCACACCAGCCGCCGCGCTACAACGTCGTAGCCGAGACCATGTGGCATCACCGAAGCCACCTGGGAAGGGACGCTCCGTAGCCCGGAGATCAGCTGTATGCGGATGATGGATAGGGG
>JAIVJE010000565.1 GCA_020200195.1 Acidobacteriota bacterium
ATCCCAAGACGATGGGCGAGTCGGGCGGTCCGATCACGCACGATATGAACGCGCCGGAAGTCTATGCCACCGTGTTCGCGCTCGGCCCCGGAAAGACCGATGTCAACATCATCTGGGCGGGCTCCGATGACGGCCGGCCTGAACCGCGTCACCTGGAATCTGGACTATGCGGCAGCGACGACATTTCCCGGGATGATCCTGTGGGGCGCGAGCACGAGCGGTCCGGCCGCGTTGCCGGGTGACTACCAGGTGCGGCTCACCGTCGACGGCAAGGCGCAGACCCAGCCGGTGACGATCAGCAGGCACCCGCTCAGGAACGTCAGCGACGCCGATCTGAAGGAGCAGTTCGATCTGGCGATCCAGATCCGCGACAAGGTCACCGAAGCCAACAACGCCGTGATCGAGATCCGCCGAGTGAAACAGCAAATCGTCGACCGGCTGGGCAAGTCCTCCGATCCGCAGTTGAAAGAAGCGGGTGAGCGCCTGATGCAGGGCCTGAGCGCGGTGGAGGAGGAGATCTACCAGGTGAGGAATCAGAGTGGCCAGGATCCGCTCAACTTCCCGATCAAGATCAACAACCGGCTCGGCTCGCTGCTGAGCGTCGTCAACCGGGGCGATGGGAAGCCGATCGCGAGCGCCTATCCGATTTTCAAGGACCTGACGGCGGAGCTGAAGGTGCAGACCGACCGCCTGCGTCAGCTCCTGACGACCGATCTCAGCGTCTTCAACGACCAACTGCGAACACAGAATCTCGAACCCATTCCCATGGCAGGTGCCGAATGACCGTGTGGCTTGCGCTCGCCGTGGCGCTGGGCATCCAGGCTCAGACGCCGGTCAAGATGATCACGTATCAGCTCGTGATGCTGAAGAAAGGTCCCACGCCGTTCACGCAGGACGAGCCGACGCGGCGGATCGTCGAACAGCACAACGAATACCTCAAGAAACTCGGCGCCGACGGCACGGGCCTGGCCGCAGGGCCATTCACCGATGGCGGCGAGATCGGCAGCGTGATCGTGATGAACGCGGCAACGCCGGAGAAGGCGCGGGAAATCGAAGCGGCGGATCCGGCTGTGAAGGCCGGGCTGTTCGTGATGGAGGTCCTGCCGTTCATGGCGCCGGAGGGCTGGTTCGGCAAATGGATGGACCCCTTCGCGCAGGAGACGGTGTACTTCGGCTTCCTGAACCGAGGCCCGAACCGCACGCAGGATCCCGCAGGCGCCGCGCAGCTCCAGAAAGAGCATCTGGCGTACATGGATGCCCAGGGTCAGCAGGGAAAGCTCGTACTCGCCGGTCCGTTCGTGGACGGCGGCGTCCACCGCGGCGTCGTCGTGTATCGCGTCGCCACCATGGAGGAAGCCAAACGCCGCGCCGAGGGCGATCCGATGATCAAGGCGGGCCGCCTCGTCGTCGAGCTCCACCCCTGGCAGGTGCCGCGCGGGGCGCTCCCGTAGCCACGACCCAAGATCCAGGCCCAAAGCCCAAAGCCGAACGCCCAACGCCCGGACTCACGACCACGCCCGCACCAAGGACCAAGAACGACGTCGATCTTCGTACCCACCATATGTATCGTTGATACATATGGCAGACGAACACGTCAGGAAGGGGAGCGCGGAACTGCTGGTGCTGGCGCTGGTCGAGGACCGCGCCCGGCACGGTTACGAGATTGGCAAGCTCATCGAGGAGCGTTCCGCTGGCGTCCTCACGTTCCACATCGCGTCGCTCTATCCCATCAGCCCGATGACAGTGGCGCCGGCGGTGCGATCCGCCCTGTTGCGCATCGACCCCGACCAACCCGTGTCACGGATCCGGACGATGGAGCAGGTCGTTCAGGATTCAATCGGATCGCGGACGTTCCCGATGCTGCTGCTGGGTATGTTCTCGGCCGTCGCGCTCGCGCTGGCGGCGATCGGCGTCTACGGTGTCGTCAGCTACATCGTCGCGCAGCGGACCCGCGAGATCGGAATCAGGATAGCGCTTGGCGCCCGCGCGGCGCAGGTCGTTCGCCTCGTGGTCACGCGCGCGCTCGTCCCTATCGGCGTCGGGATCGCGGTGGGGGTCGCGGGATCGCTTGCCGCATCTCGTCTTCTTGCGGCGCTGCTGTACGAGGTTCGTCCAGGTGATGTAACCGTCCTGGCGGTCATGGTCGTGCTTCTCGCAGGCGCGGCAATCGCCGCATCGCTGTGCCCGCCCGCCGCGCGGCCGCTGTCGAATCCCCTCGTGGTGTTGAAGGAAGAATAGAGAAAGTAGGACTACAAGGATACGTCCTTCGCTACCGCCACCGACGCCGGCCGCAGCACGTCGTCGCCGATGCGGTACCCCTGTCGGACCACTCCGACGATGTGTCCATCCTGATCGGGAGAGCTGGACGGGACGGTGGTAATCGCTTCGTGGACCGAGGGATCGAACGGCTGATCGGTCACTTCAATCCGGGTGACGCCCAGTCCCTCCAGCTTGGACAGGAACTGCCGGCGGACCATCTCGACCCCCTGGAGCAGAGAAGCCGGCGACGCACCTTGGCGGGCTGATTCGATCGCGCGGTCCAGATTGTCGACGACCTCGAGGAGGTCTGAGAGGATTTCCCGGCGGCCACGCTCCACGTCCTTGGAGACCTCTCGACGAACGCGAAGCCGCGCGTCCTCGAACTCGGCCGCGGCCTGCCGGTACTTCGCGATGTATTCCTGTACCTGACGATCCTTTTCGGCCACCTGCTGTTCGAGTTGCTCGACGTAGGACGGCTTGATGTCGCGGCTGGGCGCGTCGGTCTCGGCCGCCTCGCCGGTGTTCGCCCACCAGCGCCGGTCCACGACCTTGACCGGGATCTCGTGCTCTTTGTCCGCCATGCCCGTCACTCCGCCTCCGCCTTCTTCTTCGCGTCAGCCTTGTCCTTTTCCCTTGTCCCTTTTCCCTTTTCCCTTTCTTTGTCCACGTCGAATGCAAACGTCAGATTTCCGTCCTCGAGCGTGATCGTCACCGTGCCGCCGTGCTCCAGCCGGCCGAACAGGATCTCGTCCGTCAGCGGATCGCGGACCTCCGTCTGGATAACGCGGGCCAGCGGCCGGGCGCCGAACACCGGGTCGAATCCCTTCTCCGCCAGCCAGGCGCGGGCCTCGGGCTCCAGCGTGATCGCGACCCTCCGCTCAGCCAACTGTGCTTCGAGCTGCAGGATGAACTTCTCGACGATGGTTTCCATGACGGCCGGCGTCAGCGGCCCGAACGACACGATGGCATCGAGCCTGTTACGGAATTCCGGGCTGAACACCTTCTCAATCGCGTGCTTCGACCGCTGCTGCGCCACTTTGTAACGCGCATCGACCGCGCGCGCCGACGCGCCGGATTCCCAGAACCCGATCGTGCCGGCGCTGAGCTCACGCGACCCGGCGTTGGACGTCATGATCAGGAC
>JAIVJE010000566.1 GCA_020200195.1 Acidobacteriota bacterium
GACCGCACCTGTGCGGTCATCTCGATCTCGACCGAGGACACGCCGGGGAGCTGCGCCACAGCCACCCTCGCCTGTTCTTTCATCAGGTCCTTGACCGGACACGCGGGAGTCGTCAGCTCGAGACTAAACGAGACCCGGCCGTCGTCAATCCGCAGGTTCTTGACGAACTTGAGGCTCACGATGTCGCGGTTCAGGTCCGGATCGCGGACGGATTTGAGCGCGTCGAGGACGGCGGCTTCAGAGAGTGTCATAGGACTCTGCTGATTGTACTGCCCGAATGGGCCGCGCGCTCATATCCGCTGTTCCGCCATGTCTCCGGCCACGGGGACCTTGAAACGCTCCCCCTGGTACGCCTTGAACAGCAGGAGCAGCCAGAGGATCGCGGACGCTGGAATCAGCACGAAAATCGCGAGCAGCCAGCCGATGAACGGGATCGAAACGAGCACGAACCAGGACAGGCTGAGCACGCCAAAGACGACGACCGACTGCATCGCGTGGAACCGGACGAATGCGTTGTGGTGCTCGGTCAGCAGAAATACGATCCCGGTCACCCATCCGAGCGCGTACGACAGCGCGGCGGCCACGTTGGCATCGAGTCCGGATGCGGTCTTGCCTCTATCTTCCACGGACAAACATCCGTCGGGTCTCATTGTGCAGCAAGACCCAGAACGCGTAGATGCCGAGCGCGGTTCCGAAGGGCAGCACGAACAGGTTGGGCACGGCCAGCGCCAGCACGCCCATCCGGCCCGTGGGCTGCCGGCGGCGCAGCGCGACCCCCGCCCAGGCGTTGGCGCCGCCACCGGCCAGGAGGGCAAGCGCGAACACGACAAACGCCACGGCCGTCACACCGGCCGCGACCTCGGCGCCCGGCGTGGTCCAGCCGATCGCAATGGCGCCCAGCGCCAGCATGAACGTGGACACGCCGAGCAACAGCCCGATCGCGCCCCAGACGAGCTGCAGGATACCAAGCAGGTGTAAGTGTGGCCCCATGTCGGGAGGCGGATGATCTCAGCGGATCCGCGGGTCAACTGCGCCGCGATCAGCGGATGCTGACGCGCACGTCAACCACGGTTTCCGGCGCGCCAGGCGGTGTCACGCTGAATCGGAAGCGCGAGCCTTCCCGCACACGGGCTGGTACATGCAGGTGCATTTCGTGCAGCCTGCGCATCTCGCCGGTGCCGCCACACGTCGGGCACCACTCGCTCCAGGTCTCTCCCCGGCCTCCGCACGCCACGCACGTGCCACGCAGCGGCACCCCCAGCGGCACGGTCGCACCGAAAAACGCCTCGCGCGGCGTCAGCACGATTTCGGCCGACAGATCGGCCGGCGGAGCGGACCCGAAAAACGCGTGGCGCATGCGATCGAGCACGCTCGACACCGACGGGAAGTCGATGGCGACTTCGTCGACCAGCCATTCGACGCGTCCGGCGCCCGGCGCATATCGGGTGGGGAGACCCGCGTCGTAAGATTTGCGCCGCGCCGGCTGTCTGAGCACCTCGTACGCGCGAGACACGTCCAGGAACGCCGCGCCGCGATCGTCACCGGAAATGTCCGGGTGATAGCGGCGGGCGAGCTGCCGGTACGCGCGCTTGATTTCGTCCGCGCCCGCGTCCGGTGAAACGCCCAGAACGTCGTAGTAATCGCGCATTTCGCTGTGAGCCAGTCTTGCAGAAACGGTGCCGCAAGACCATCCGGCTCGATCGCTACGATAGGAGCCGATCCCTTCGATGTCAAGGAAGCCGGCCTTGGCGGGATGCTAAAATCCGCGCATGAAAGAGTGCCCGTTGTGTGGGGAAAGCAGGCGGCTGAGCGTGCGGGAGGTAACGGACACCATCCCAGGGCAGGGCCAAACCACGCCCCGGATGCGCCGCGAGTGGATGTGTCCGGAATGCGACTACTTCGAAGAGGCCGAAGCGGGCGAGGAATAACGC
>JAIVJE010000324.1:0-5160 GCA_020200195.1 Acidobacteriota bacterium
GTACTGGATTGGCGGCACGATCTTCGGCATGGGATGGGCGCTGACCGGCGCGTGCCCGGGACCGCTCTTCGCGCTCGTCGGCAGCGGTGCGAGCGTCTTCGCAGTCGTCGTCATCAGTGCCCTCGCCGGCACCTGGATCTATGGGTATCTCCGGCCGTCCCTCCCACACTACTAGCATGACCCGCGCGACGGACGAGCTCCTCACTCGGTGCGTAGCGCCGCGGCAGGCTGCACTGCAATGGCACGCCTGGCTGGCACCAAACAGGCCAGCGCCACCGCCAGCAAGAGGACGCTGACGGCAACAAACGTGAACGCGTCCGCTACGGCGACGCCGAACAACAGGCTGGACATCGACCGCGTCACGACAACGGCGGTCAGCACGCCAACGAAGACACCGCTGACGACGACCTGCATGCCTTGGCCCACAACCAGCCGCACGATGTCGGCCGAAACGGCCACCGAGCGCGGCACGAATGCTGATCTCCTTCAAGTGCTGCTGAACGTAGTAGGTCCCCAAATCGACGGAGCGCCTCACGGCGCGCCTCGTCGATCGACATTCCCTCTGACCGCAGTTCCTCAACCTTCATCTCCAGGTGAAGGGGTTGCGTCCGGCCGGCGTCAGTGTAGTACCGCGCGCGCCGGTTGTGCTCCGAAGGTCGCCACTCAGCGTCAATAAGACCCTGACGATCGAGACGATGCAGCGCCTGGTAGAGCGCGGCGTGGGCGGGTCAAAAGTGCAGGCCCGCCTCGATGATGAGCCCGGTGCCGAGCTCCCTCTCGGTCAGCTCGAGCCTGGAGTAGCCGAACTCCTCGGTCAGGAAGGCGGCGACCACGAGCCGCGGAAGCGCGCGGTCGATGTCCTTCTTCTTCTTGAGGACCTGGAACTCGTCGGCCCGGGAGGTCGTAATCTGGTGGAGCTTCTGCTTCAGTTCCTGTCGCGTGAAGACCCGCCCGTCGACCTCCCCCGGCTCGAACAGAACGTCCACCATCTCCCCGAACTCAACCCCGACGAGCTTCTTCTTACCTCTCATGAAAGGCGCCTTCCGCGCCTCCTGCCTCAACCGATCGCGAAATGCGACAGAAGCGGCCTCTGGATCGTCGGCGCCGGCGAAGAACTCCTCGTACGCGAGCCGGTATCCCAGATTGAAGACCACGTAGCGCGGCGCGCGGCCGTCTTTTGAGACCAGCTCGATGCTCCGGCTCCCGTTCTCGATGACGGCGTATCCATCCTGACCGAGGGAGCCAACGAGGTAGGCGAGCTCGGATTCGCGCTTTTCGGTGGCGATCTCCATCGGGATGCCAAGCTTCGCCGCGATCTCGACGGCCCGGGCCCCGTTCGGAGCCTCCCGGAAGGCTGACGTCCCGATCGCGACCACCCGCGCGGCGCCTTCCGTCTCGCAGGAGGTCTTGAACTCAGAGAGCGCCTCTTCGATCTCCGCAAGCTTCGGGTCGCTGATCCTCCCGTGGCGCGCGACGTCATCGCCTACCCCCAGCGTCCTCCTCTCGATGTTCCTCTGCTCGTATCGCCCCTTCTCGAACGATCCGACGATCCGTCTGAAACTGTTGCTCCCCATGTCGATCGCGCAGATCGGCGTCCGTGCCTCATTCGCCGCGGCGGCGGTCACGGACAGGATCACGAGGAGCGAAAGAGCGGCCAGCCGAGAATCAAGGTGCCTGTGAGGCGGTGAAAGGTCTGACTCCACAATCGGTCAGATTATCACGACCGCCTTGCACCTGGACGTCCGCAACGGTATTAGCCGCGTGCCGTACCGGCACATTTTACTCGGCGGGCGTAGCGGCGTAGATTGTGTAGGCGGACACCACTTGTCATCGTCCGTCGGCATCAGTGAGGGGGATGCGATGAGATTGGGTGTGTGCGTGGTTGGCGTGTCTATGACGCTGTCAGTCACGGGCTGCGCGGGGAAACGAGTGGCGACGACGTTCGCCGACATGGAGAAGCACGTGCCGGCGGGCACGACGGTGTATGTGACGACGAGCGATGGGAAGGAAGTGAAGGGGAAGCTTGCGACGGTGTCTGGGTCGTCGATGACGGTGTCGCTACGTGACACATCCACGCGCGATTTCAGCGAAGCAGACGTGGCGCGGATTCGCGCGAAGGACCCGCTATGGAACGGAATGCTGATCGGCGCCGCGCTGAACGGATTCTTCACCTTTGCGCTCAACGACGAGGGCTGCACTGCGCCGTCTGCGGCGCCTGACTGCAAAAAAGTATCGCGCGGCGCGGGGGCTGCGATTGGGGCCGGCATTGGCGCGGCGTTAGGCATGGGCTTCGATGCGCTGCATCATCAACGCGTGTTCCGCGGCACGAGGTCCCCGCGTGGCGCATCGCTGTTCATCGCGCCTGTCGTCACACCGAATGTGGCGGCGGTCCGAGTGTCTTCGCGGTTCTAGACATCGGTGCCCGACTGCCAGGTCGTGACGCCCAAATTCTGGTTTCTGTGCTTGCCCGCGCCTCGGGGCAGGCCTATGATTTGCCCACTTGCCTCGCGCGGGCTGCACTCACCTATTGTCCGATTCTTCAGGGCGCTAGCCAGGTAACAAAGTGAGGATAGTATGAGAGCAACGATTCGCGTATTGGCCTCTCTGGTTCTGCTGCTTGCTCCAGCAACGGCAGCGCGCACTCAGACATTCACCGGCGGCATTCGCGGCGTCATCACCGATGCGAACGGCGTCGTCCCGAGCGTGACAGTGACGCTCACCAACGAGGCCACGAATGTCTCGCGGAACACGCGTTGATGATGCAGCGCATCGAAGCCCATGCCTAACGCCGCGCCAATGCCGGCCCCAATCGCAGCCCCCGCGCCGCGCGATACTTTTTTGCACGGTCCAGGAAACGGTCACGGTGACCGGCGAATCACCACTCATCGACACGTCGACGGCCTCGACCGGCGGCACGCTCAATCGCGAGCAGCTCGGACTGCTGCCCGCGGCCGGTCGGAACGCATTTCTGATCGGCGTCACCGTTCCGACCGTCAACCCCGTCGGCGATCCGCAGTTCAATCGCCAGCAGGATCAGACCAATGCGTCGCGCGTGTCCCTGGGCGGCGGCGGCATCCGCGCGAACAATTACCTGCTCGAGGGGGTTCCCATCACAGAGCTGCGCGGGCGCGCCATCGCGAACCCGACGATCGAAGCGCTGGAAGAAGTGAAAGTCCAGGTGCACACGTATGACGCTGAAATGGGGCGCACGGGCGGCGGCGTGTTCAACGTCACCGCCAAATCGGGTACGAACAGCTATCGCGGCAGCGCCTTTTACCAGACGCGGCCCGTGTGGGGTCAGAGCCTCAACTTCTTCAGCGCACGCGAAGGGGGCACGAAAGAGACCACGGGTGTGGCCGACTCGTATTACCGTCTGTACGGCGGCGGCTTCGGCGGCCCGATTATCCGCAACCGGACCTTCTTGTGGGCGGCAACCGAAGGCTATCGCTCGCTGACGACGCGGGGCCTTCAGTACGTGTGGCCGACCGCGCGGCAGCGTAACGGCGACTTTTCGCGCACGACCGCGGGCGGTGCGCCGGTGCGGCTGTTCAATCCCTGGTGCCGAACCGGCACGTCCAGCGCGCGCTGTCCCGCCACCGGCACCGGATCGCTGGCGACGGGCGGCGAGTTTACTGGCGCGATCATCCCGCGCAACCACCCGGCTGCCAGCGCCGTGGGCTTCAACCTCCTCAACGCGTGGCCGACAGAGACGGTCAGCGGCCGCGCCATCGGCGACAACGAGGACGGCAACCCGAACGCGAGCGATACCGCTCGCATCGTGGACGAAGCCGACATGTTCACGGTGAAGGTGGATCATCGCTTCAGCGATAAATGGACCCTCGGCGCGTTTTATCTCTACAACAACACCGACGAGCCGGGCAGCGGCATCATGCCGCCGGACTTCCAGTACATCGAGAACCAGGCGGAGTTCTTCACCACGCTTCGCCGGCGTCCTCACATCCTGGCGATCAACAACACGATCGTCCTGAACGACACGACCGTTCTTGCCATGCGGTACGGGTGGCAGACGTGGCAGGACCAGACCGACACGGCGACCTATTCACCGGGTCTCGAATCGCTGGGCTTCAGCTCTGCGTATCTCGGCGCCATCAATCCGGACGGTCGCACCATGTTCCCCGAGCTGTTGTTCGACGAGATCGATGACGTGGGCGGCTGGGGCGGCGACCGCACACGATGGACCGGCCCGTACGCGGTGAACGCCACGCTCACCAAGCTGATGGGCACACACAGTTTCAAGATGGGCGCCGACGCCCGTCAACTGGGCATCAAAACCACCACCGAGACCGCCCCGAACACCGGCGGGTTGTTTCTCGGCGGCAGCTTCTCGTTCGACCGGCTGTTCAGCAGCCGGAACGGCGTCTCCGGTCACGAGTTCGCCAGCCTGCTCCTCGGTCTTCCCGTCGACGGGTCGGTGCCATTCAACCGCGGCGAGGGCGAGTGGTTCACCCGCTATTATGGCTTCTTCGTCCAGGACGACTGGCGCGTGAACTCGAAGTTCACCGTCAACTACGGCGTGCGCCTCGAGCACGAGGACGGGTTGAGGGAGGTTGAGGACCGGCAGACCGTCGGCTTCGATCAGGCCGCGACCAGTCCGCTCGACGCACTCGTACCGAAGGCCGGCACGGCGCTGGCCGGCCGCACAATTCGCGGCGGCCTCCTGTTCGCGGGCGTTAACGGCGCGCCGACGGAGCAGGGCGACCTGCCGGCACTCAAGGTCGCCCCGCGTGTCGGCGCGACATTCGCCGTCAACCCCAACACGGTGCTTCGCGGCGGTTATGTCACGTTCTACGCACCCTGGCAGTACAACGCCACGAACCATGGCCAGATTGGGTTCGCGCGCGCGACGTCTCTGAACCAGTCGTCGGCGGAGAGCGATGTGCCCATCACGACGTTGGAGAACCCGTTCCCGGCGGGGCTACAGCAGCCCATCGGCAGCTCGCTGGGCCTGCTGACCGGAGTCGGTGGGGATATCAACTACGTCGATCAGGACAAAGGCGCTCCCATTGTGCACCAGTACTCCGTCGATGTGCAGCGCGAGCTGCCCCGCGATATGGCGGTCACCGTTGGGTACATGGGCGCGACCGGGCGCGACCTGGGGTTCGCGGGGACCAATAACGTGGGACTCAACATCAACCAGAT